>NZ_JBNDHS010000016.1:0-83871 GCF_056755095.1 Rhizobium sp. SVR5-9E
GCGGAGCCGAGAAGAAGGCTCTTGATGTTCATTATGACCTCCAATTCAAAGTTTCGATCGGGTCTGGGATTTTTCGCTTGAGCAGCGTTCCCTGCCCCATCCCCATGTTTCAAGAAGTCGGACGATCAACCGCCCTCGCTTCCGAGGTTGAAAATACAAGACCCCGCCCGTCACGCAATCACCAACTTGCTCGTTTGTGCTGTTTGCATCCGCCTTCACAGACCCCTGTTGCTGAAAGGCCACAAAGTTGGCAGGCACCGGCCGCAATTCTTTATGCTTTATTAATAACCGTCGATTTTGCAGGGGCTTAGCGTAGCGACATAAGTATGACGAAGGCGGTTTTGTGCCGCATTGATACCAATTTCCGGCCGGATTCGGCTACTTTCATGAACTGCGGCAGTGTCAGGCAGTCCAGCATAACTGATGCCAGCACCCACCGGATTCGCGCGCGATGACCGATTCTCTTCGGCTGAGTCCACGCGCGGGGATAGATTCGGCTCACGCATGCGAGAACACGCCCGCGCCGATGCCGCGGCCAACGCCAAGTGGTTTTACTCGTTTCCCTCGGGTGCGCCGGCGGCGGCAAATGGTTCTGCGATTCGTTTCACCTGTGACGGGCAAACGTCGCGATATGGAGCTCGGGAGCTACCCGTCAATGTCTATCCGTGACGCACGCGCAAAGGCGCTCGAGGCTCGGACCCTGATCGAAGGCGGCGGCAATTCGCTTGAGGAGCGCTGGTCACCCCTGCAGAATACCGAGAACGCGGCTATTGATTTGCCGTCTGGGCTATGGCCAGGGCAATGCCAGTATCAAAGTTGCCGGACGGGGCGTCGCTACCTCATGTCAATGAAATCCCACCGAACTCCTGAGTGATGGAATATTTTTCGTCAGAAGCGCAGAAAGCTAGGTCAACAGAGTCTGCACAAATCAAAGGCTCGCTTCTAGCTTGGCAGCTTCTTGAAGAGCAGATGTCATGAGCCATATCCCTCAGATCGATTACGCGACCGCCCCCGATGAAATTCGAAAAGCACATGACGAGGAGGTGCGGCGTCGCGGGCGCATGACCAATATGAAGCGGACGCTGCTGCATTCGCCGGAAGCGCACCGCATCTATGCCGAATGGTTCACGCTCAGGGCGGAGCTCAATCCCGCCATCAGCGACCGCGAAATCTGGGTCTTCTCGCATGCGATCTCGAAGGCGCTGAATTCGAAGATTGCGGTCACCTTCTTCCGCCGCGCCCTGATCATCAACGGCTTCGACCCGGATGCGCTCGAGCTGACGGAGATCGAATCGCTGCTTAAACGTTTCGGGGAGGCGATCGTCGCCGATTCCAATAAGGTGCCGGGCGAGATCTGGGCCGCGCTCAAGAAACGTTACGACGCCAAGGTGCTCGTCGATCTCGTCGCCTTCGCCGGCATCATGATCGCCACGGCGGTCTTCAACAATGTCGTCCAGGTCGATTTCGATCCGGAACTTGAGGCCTTCGCTGAAGGCGCCAACTGATCTTTCATCACCCAAGGGGAGTTACTCGATGTCCATCATCACCACTCGCTCGCGACTGCTCGGCACGGTCTTCGGCGTCGCGCTCGCTTTCGGCGCAACGGTCGCCAATGCCGAGACGCCGGCGAATGTTCTCGTCGTCGCCCAGTCGATCGACGATGCCGTCAGCTTCGACCCGGCCGAAGGCTTCGAGCTGACGACCGTCCAGTCCTTCAACAATCTTTACCAGCGTCTCGTGCAGTCGAACCGCGAGGACGGTACCAAGATCGAGCCAGCGCTTGCCGCCTCCTGGGAAGCCGGCAGCGACGGCAAGAGCCTGACCTTCACGCTCGCCGACGCCAAGTTCGCCTCCGGCAACCCGGTGCGTCCGGAAGACGTGATCTTCTCGCTGACGCGGGCCGTGAAGCTCAATAAATCTCCGGCCTTCATCCTCAACGAGCTCGGCTGGAAAGCCGACAATGTCGATGCCGCCATTACCAAGGTCGACGACAAGCATCTGAAGCTGACCTGGACGGCCGATGTCGGTTCCGGCTTCGCCCTTTCGCTGCTAACGGCGCCGATCGCCTCGATCGTCGACGAGCAGACGGTTGCCGCGAACGCCAAGAACAACGATTTCGGCAATGAATGGCTGAAGACGAATTCAGCCGGCAGCGGCGCCTTTGCGATTGCTACCTACACGCCACATGAGGCCCTGGTACTGCAGGCGAACGCTAATTCCGACGACAAGCCCAAGCTCGAAAACGTCATCATCCGCAACGTGCCGGATGTCGGCGCTCGGCGCCTGCTCGTCGAACAGGGCGATGCCGACATCGCCCGCGGCCTTTCCGCCGACCAGATCGAAGCGCTGAAGGACAAGGGCGGCATCAAGGTGCTGTCCGTTCCGTCTGCCCGTACCGATTACATCCTCCTGAACAGCAAGGCGAATGCGACGCTCGGCAACCCGGCCTTCTGGGAAGCGGCACGCTACCTCGTCGATTACGATGGCATCGCCAAGAACCTGCTGCGTGGCCAGAGCACGGTGCATCAGGCCTTCCTGCCAGTTGGCTTCCCGGGCGCGCTGACGGATACGCCCTTCAAGCTGGATGTCGAGAAAGCGAAGAAAATTCTGGCGGATGCCGGCATCAAGACGCCGTTCAAGATCGAATTCATCGTCTTCAACGACCAGCCCTTCCTGTCGATCGCCCAGTCGCTGCAGTCGACCTTTGCCCAGGCCGGCATCACGCTCGACATCCAGCCAGGTGTTGCAAGCGACATCTATGCCCGCGGCCGCGCCGGCAAATACGAGATGACGCTGCGCTACTGGATCCCGGACTATTTCGACCCGCATTCCAATGCCAGCGCGTTTGCGATCAACAAGGATAACTCGGCCAATACCGTCGCCAGGCAGGCAGGCTGGGTGATCCCGGAACTGACCGACGAGACGCTTGCGGCCGTCAAGGAGCAGGATCCGGCCAAGCGCGTCGCCGCTTATCAGGACCTGCAGAAGAAGATCCAGGCAAGCTCGCCCTACATCTTTACGCTTCAGGGCAATGACCAGGTCGTGCTAAGCGACAAGGTGAAGAACTATGCCCAGGGTCTCAACGCAGACCAGGTGTATTACGACAAGGTGGAAAAGTAAGTGCCGCAAGCGGCAACAACGCCTGATGCCGACAGGACCGACTCCCGCCAGCGCAAAGGTTGGCGGGAGTTGTCTTTCGTCTGGCCACTTCTCACATGGCTGTGGTCCTTCGCGCTGACGCTCTTGGGGCTGGCGCTGGTGACCTTTGCGATGACGCGTCTTTCGCCGATCGATCCGGCGCTGCAGCTGGTCGGCGACCATGCCAGCCAGTCCACCTACGAGCAGTCGCGAGTGGAACTCGGTCTCGACCAGCCGCTGCCGGTGCAGTTCCTGCGTTATGTCGAGACGGCACTATCCGGCAATTTCGGTCAATCGATCTCGACGGGGCAGCCGGTGGCGAAGGACATCGCCCGCACCTTTCCGGCGACGATCGAGCTTGCGACGACGGCGATCATTTTCGGCGCCGTCATCGGCCTTGCGCTCGGCATCGCCGCAGCCATGCGGCAGGGGACGTGGGTGGACAGCCTCGCCCGGTTCGTTTCGCTCTTCGGCTATTCGGTGCCGATCTTCTGGCTCGGCCTTCTGATGCTGCTGTTGTTCTATGCGCGGCTCCACTGGGCTCCGGGGCCCGGCAGAGCGGATGTCGTTTTCCAATATACGGTCAAATCCGTCACCGGTTTTGCGCTGATCGATACCTGGCTCTCCGGCAAGGCCGGCGCCTTCCGCGATGCGCTGGCGCATCTGACGCTACCGGCGGTCGTGCTTGCCCTCTATGCGCTCGCCGCCATCTCGCGGCTGACGCGCGCCTCGATCTTGACGGAACTCGGGCAGGAATATGTGACGACGGCGCGTGCCAAGGGTGCCAGCCTCCACCGTATCGTCTTCGTCCACATCCTTCCGAACATTTCTGGCACGCTGCTCACAGTGATTGCGCTTTCCTATGCCAGCCTGCTGGAAGGCGCGGTACTGACCGAGACCGTTTTCGCCTGGCCGGGCATCGGCCGCTATCTCACCACAGCCATGTTTGCCGGGGATATGCCGGCAATTCTCGGCGCGACGCTCGTCGTCGGCGCCTCCTTCGTGCTGCTCAACGCGCTGACGGATCTGGGCGTGGCGCGGCTGGAAGCGGAGAAGAAGCAATGAGTGCGATCGTCCGGGCGCCACTCGGCGGGCCGTCCTTTCTCCGGCGCATGCTGCACTCGCCCTCCGCGGCGACGGGTAGCGTGGTCGTGGCCTTCATCCTCGCGCTCGCGCTGCTGGCGCCTGTTATAGCGCCCTACGATCCGAACCTGCAGGAGACGGCGAACCGGCTGATGCCGCCGAGCGCGACGCATTGGTTCGGCACTGACGGCTTCGGCCGCGATATCCTCTCGCGGCTGATCTATGGCGCTCGGCCGACGCTTCTGCTCGTGCTCGTCGTCGTGCTCCTGATGGCGCCGCTCGGCATCCTCGTCGGCATCCTTGCCGGCTTCTTCGGCGGCATCACGGAACGTGTGCTGATGCGGATCACCGATATCGTCATGTCCTTCCCGCGTCTGTTGCTCGCCTTCGCCTTCGTCGCCATCATGGGACCGGGGCTGATCAATGGAGCGTTGGCGCTGGCACTGACGAGCTGGCCAGCCTATGCCCGCCAGGCCCGCGTCGAGACGGCGGCGCTGAGGCGCAGCGATTATCTCGCGGCAGCGGAAATGGTGGGCATCGGCGGCGTCAGGCTGCTCTGGGGGCATATCCTGCCGCTGGTCCTGCCGTCTGCCATCATCCGCCTTGCGCTTGATCTTTCGGGCATCATCCTTGCCGCGGCCGGCCTCGGCTTCCTCGGCTTTGGCGTACGTCCGCCGACGGCAGAATGGGGCTCGATGGTGGCAGAGGGCACGCAGGTTATTTTCGATCAGTGGTGGGTGGCTGCAGTGCCGGGCTTTGCCATTTTCGTTACCTCCTTTGCCTTCAACCTGATGGCCGACGGGCTGCGTGACATCCTGGATCCGCGCCATGACTGAGCCGCTGCTTTCCGTCGAGGAGCTTTCGATCTCCTTTCCCTCCGGCGCCGGCCCGGTGCGCGTCGTCAACGGCATTTCTTTTTCCGTCGGTCGCGAGGTGGTGGCGCTGGTTGGCGAATCCGGCTCCGGTAAATCGATGACCGGGCGGGCGATCATGGGGCTTCTGCCGCGGAGCGCGGCGGTATCGGCCAAGCGCCTCGCCTTCGACGGGCAGGATTTGACGACGCTGTCGCCCTCCGGCTGGAACGCGATCCGCGGCAATGGCATCGGCCTCATCCTGCAGGACCCGAAATATTCGCTGAACCCAGCCCACAAGGTCGGGCGGCAGGTGGAAGAGGCGCTACTCCTGCATACGAGGCTTTCCTCTTCCGAGCGTCGCGAGCGAACGCTCGATATGCTCTCCCGTGTCGGGCTTACCGATCCGAAGCGGGTCTATGGCAGCTATCCAGCCGCGCTTTCCGGCGGTATGGGGCAGCGCGTCATGATCGCCGCGATGCTGATCAACCGACCGAAACTTCTGATCGCCGACGAGCCGACTTCAGCGCTCGACCGCAGCCTCCAGGACCAGATCCTGACGCTCTTGCGCTCGCTGACGGAGGAACTCGGCATGGGCCTGCTGCTCATCAGCCACGACCTGCAACAGGTGTCGCGTTATGCCGATCGAGTAATGGTGATGCGCCATGGCCATATCGAGGACCAGATGGCCTCCGCCGATCTTTCCCATGCCAAGTCAGCCTATACGAGAGCGCTCTGGGCGGCGCGGCCCTCGGCTGTCACCTATGGCACGCAATTGCCCGTCTATGGAGACGAGCCGTGAGCGCGCTGACAGTTAAGGACCTCTCCGTCACCTTCCAGGGCAGCGGCAAGGGTTTTACCGCCGTGCGCGGCGTCGGCTTCGAGGTCGAGTCCGGGCAGACCTTCGGCCTGATCGGCCCGTCCGGCTGTGGGAAGACGACCGTGCTTCGGGCGATCGCCGGGCTCAATACCAATTGGCAGGGGGAGATTTCCGTTTTCGGCCAGCCGCTGCGGTCGGGGCACAAGATCACCGGCGCGTTGCGGACCGAGATCCAGATGGTCTTCCAGGATCCTTATTCCTCGTTGCATCCACGCCATCGCATCGCCCGCATTTTGGGCGAGCCGCTTTCGATCCGCGGCGCGCACAATGTCGAGGACGAGGTCCGCGAAGCGCTCGCTCGGGTCGGGCTACCGTCGGCGGTCGCCGGGCGCTATCCGCATCAGCTTTCCGGTGGCCAGCGCCAGCGCGTGGCGATCGCCAGGGCACTGCTTTTGAAGCCGAAACTGCTTTTGCTCGACGAGCCGACTTCGGCGCTCGACGTTTCGGTGCAGGCGGGCATCCTAAATCTGCTCAACGAGCTGAAGACCTCGAACGGGATGACCTTCATTCTCGTCAGCCATGATCCCGGTGTCGTAGGTCATATGTGCGATCGGGCGGTGACGATGCAGGCTGGCCGCATCGAACGCGAGCTCGACCGCGCCGCGCTTGCGGCCGGTGGCTGGGAGATGCAGCCCTCCTAGGCAGAAACCATCGTCGCGAAAAACCCGAAATTATCGCTTGTCGGGTCTTTCAAATCTGGGCGAATGCCTCCGCGCAGGCACTTTTTATTTTTCTTCCGGGCTTTCATCAAACCACCGGCGAGGTAGCAAAGCCGGACGAGCGACGGATGTTTGACCATGGTCAACATGGTATCCGCTATAGGCCATCCCGGCTTCTGTAAGCCAGCCGCGAACGCATTTCCAAATCAAGCTTCCAAACGCCCTCATTTTGTTTCCTCCTCCAGAAAGCGATTGCGCTCTAATCGTAATCCCGCGTTAGGTCATCGCAGGCTCTGTTGAGCCGCCTCGGTGATTGTTGGTTGCCATTCATAAATACGAACGCTCTCATATACCCCGTGGACCACAAATGGGTCCGCGGAATTGAAATCTTGCATCTCGTCGATGGAGTTGACCTCGGCAACAACAACGCCTCCACTGGCTCCTCCGAATTCATCCAGAATAGGTCCTGATTGCACAATGCGAAGCCGGCCGGATCGCAAGTACCTTTTGTGATCCTCGATATAGCCCGTGCGAGCTTCAGCTTTTTCCGGATTCGACAGTGCGATACGAATGGCGAGCATTGCGTTAAGCTCCTTGGCTCAGGCTAGTTTACTTGACAATTTGATCCAGACGGCCGCGCTTGGTGGTGATCAAGACAGCCAGGATGACGACCGCGCCGCGAATACCGACCTGGAAGAAAGGATCGACTTGCAGGAGCGTCATGCCGTTTGCCAGGATGACGATGGTCAGCACACCAAAGACGGTCCGCAGCGGTCCGCCGACGCCGCCGGTGAGCAGCGTGCCGCCGAGGACGACCGCCGCAATCGTATCCAGAAGAAACGGATCACCCATGCCGGGAGAGGCCGAAAAGGTTCGGATTCCAAGCAAGTTTCCCGCGAGTCCCGAAATCGCACCGGCCACGACGAAGACGGCAACCTTCAGCCGTGTTGTCGAAATACCGGACATCCGGGTCGTGCGCTCGTTGTCGCCGATTGCATACATATATTGGCCAAAGCGCGTGTATCGGGCGACAAACGCACATATGAGCAGAACGGCGATCGCCCATAGGCCAATCTTGGGAAAAGATCCGAAGACGACGCCGCCGGCAAGGGCGCTCGATGTGGGCGTCGTCCATGGCAACGGCCGCCCGCCGGATATGATCAAGCCGAGGCTCTGGAAGATGAACAATGAACCAAGCGTGACAAGAAAGCTCGGGAGCTTCAGGATAGAATTGAGAAGGCCGTTAAACGCGCCGCATAGGCCGCCGACGATCAGGCCGACAAGAATGCCGCTCTCACCGATGACCGGCACTAGGGTAATCGAACAGATAGCGGACAACGTCATGACGGCGCCGACCGACAGATCAATCGAGCCGATGAGGATGACGAAAGTCACCCCCATGGATGCTACGAGCAACACCGAGGACTGGCGAATGATGTTCCAGAGGTTCGGCCAGGTCAGAAATGCGCTGTGCATGACCGAGAAGAACACGATCAGGAAAATTGCGGCGATGAAAGGCGTGAACCTTCCGAGGGCATTTATCTTCGACATTTCAATTCCTTGATTCCTGGCTGCTCAAAACATCATCGCAACGACGTCTTGCTCTTTCGGCTTGTTCTCGACAGGAGCGGGAATGGACGCCGATAGCGACCCGCTCGAAAGAAAGTAGAGGGTGTTCGAAAGCTCGATCAGTTCGACGAGGTCATCGGAAATCAGCAGGACGGCGCATCCGCCAGCCGTCACATCCCGGAGAAGACGATAAATTTCCTCCTTCGCGCCTGCATCGACGCCGCGCGTGGGGTTATCGACGATCAGTAGCCGGGGATTTCGCCCCAGCCATTTGGCCAGCACCACCTTCTGCTGATTGCCGCCGCTAAGCGTGCCGACGAGAGCCGCGTCGTTCGGCGCCTTGATCCGCAACTCATCTACCCGTTCCGATACGAAACTCGCAGCTTTGGGGAAGTCCAGAATGCCCCAGCGCGCGAAACGGTCGAGCGAGGGGAGGATGATGTTGCCCCGTATCGATCGGCCAAGCATCACGCCATCAAGATGACGGTGAAGCGGCACGTAGCCGACGCCGAGTTCGATGCGGTCCGATGCCGTAAGCGGGCTGACATCGCGGCCCAGGATTCTGACTCCGCCGCGGCTTGCCTCGACGCCCAATATCGCGCGTCCCAACTCGGTCTTGCCGGATTGGACCAGTCCGCCGATGCCGACGATTTCTCCTTCGCGGACCGAGAGCGTCACATTGCGGAAAAATTCGGTTGTGAAGTCTGTGAGTTCGAGCACGGAGGAGCCGAATTCGGAACGCTGCCGGTTGGTCGCATAAAAATCCGTCAGCCGTTCCCGTCCGACCATTAGGCTGTGGAGCTTCGCCTCCGTCGGTTCGGAGACATCAGCATCGACGACCTGACCGTCCTTGAGAACGACCACGTGATCGCAGAGGTGCAGCACCTCGTCGAGACGATGCGATATGAATACGACCGAAGCTCTGAACTTTTCTTTCAGCAGTCGGACGACTCCATAAAAGAGATCGAGTTCCGGACCGGAGAGTGAGGCGGTCGGCTCATCAAGGAGGGCGAGCGGCCGATCGATCTTCAGTATTTCCGATTGGGCAACGACACGCGCGATTTCGACAAGCTGCCGGGTGCCGAAATTGAGGTCTCCGGTGACGGCCTTCGCATCAAGTGCGATGCCGAGCTCGTTCAAAATTCTTTGGGCGCGCGCTTGCATTTCGGCGAATTGCATAATCCCCCAACGGGAGAAATGGTGTTCGAGACCGAGAAAGAGATTCTGAAAGATCGGGTAGACGAGAATGAGCGCCTGTTCCTGGTGGACGCGGAATATGCCCGCATGGGTCGCCTCGCGCGGCTGATCGAATTCGACGACCTCGCCATGGAGAACGAGCTGACCTTCGTCGGGCGTCTGGAGACCACAGAGAATATCGAGAAGCGTACTTTTACCAGCGCCGTTCTCGCCAACGAGCCCTAGGGTTTCGCCATGGTCGATACAAAAGGACACGTCCCGCAACGCGGTCACGCCAGGATAGCGTTTCGTGATGGAACGTAGTTCGAGATGCTGCTTCATTGATGCCGGTCCGATCTGCAGGATTCAGGGAGCGCCGTTGCGGCGCTCCCAAGAATCAGAATCCGAGGACGGTTTTCTTGGCGCGTGTCTGGCCGGCGACGTCGCTCAGGGGACCGGGGACGAAGTGGTCACGGTACATCTTGTTGAGCTTGTCGGCATTGCCGGCCTTGAGGGAGGCCTCGACGCTTTCCGGCAACGCCCACCCGCCGGGTTTGAGCGACTGCATGGAACCGACTTTCCCCCAGAAGTTCGATGGGTCGATGACCTCCATGCCCCATTGGATCTTCCAATTATCGCCATTCAGATGGCGCGACATCGACTTGAAGTCGAAGTTAATCTTGCCGCTCTGGTCCATGGCGCTGAGATATTTTTCGGCGACCTCGGGAGAATCGAGGAAAACGGAATCGAAATACCGCATCTTCTCGAGCGGATCGTAAGTAATGCCTTCCAGCGCATCATAGAGGGTGACGACCGAGTAGCCGGTCATGAAAGGCGCATTGATCGAGACCGTGCCCAGCGCGCTCTTGTCTTCTTTCATGCGGTTCAGCATTTCGCGCGTGGCATCATTTCCGGCGGTGAAAATGGAGCCGCTCAGTCCTCGTTCACGCAAGACGTCGAGGACGGCTATGGCCGTGTCGTCGTTATAGGAAATAATGGCGCTTACATCGGGATTGGCCGTCAGAAGATTTTCGACGATTGGGCGGGCTGCCACACGGTTTTCGCCGCCCGGCTGCTCGCCGACAAGCTCGATATCTGGATTGTTCTCGAGCGCCAGCTTGACGCCGGCGGCGCGCGAATCTGCGGAGAAGTTGCCCGGCAATCCGGCGACGTAGAGCACCTTGCCCTTGTTACCGATCTTGTCGAAGAGGGCCTGTGCCATGGCGGCGATGCCGCGAATGTTATCCGGCTGGCTATAGAGCATATAGGAACCTGCATACGCAGGGTCGTCGGCATCGAGCCAGGCAGCTGTCGAATGGGCGTTGGCGAGCTTGACGCCGACCTGACTTGCAGTGGCCGCCAAGGCTTTGATAACTTCGGCGTTTTGCGCAAAAGTAACGACGGCATTCACGCCGAGCGAAGGGGCCTGCTCGATCTGTGCGATCTGCTTGTCGACTGAATCTTCGAATGTCTGTGCGATATATTTAAGGCCAAGCTGTTCGGTCGCCAGCCTGCAACCCGCATCCCAACCTTGCCAGTATTCATTTGCCAGCGTCGGGAACGTATTGAGTATAGTTATTGTCTCATCGGATGCTCTCGCCGTCTTCCTCAAGACAAAGGGGGACGCGATCGATGATGCCGCAATCGCGGCCGTATATTTAAGCACAGTTCTACGGTTCACGCCGCGAGCTTCGTGGCCATGCATTAGTAATCCTCCCATGTATGCGCGTGCCGGACTTTACCGGAAGCCTCAGTTTAGGGGCTTATTCTCGAATAAAAACCTTGTAATTATCCATTCTGGATGTCGTCGCTCCGCCCCTTCTGCCGCGCAATCGAGGGTACGCACTCCGTTGCATCCCGGCCAACGTCACACTGACGCCGGCGGTTCTCCTCGATAAGCGAGCTCAAGCAATTCGCTCAGCGCGTTCTTTTCGAGAGCACGCGGATTCCAGTAGGCATTCGACATCGCCTGTTCGACTGCGTCGCCGACACTGTTTGCGGGCATGCCAAGATCTTTCAACGACATGACAGCCCCCAATCGCTTCGCAAGGTCATAAAGCGCCGCGGCTGGCTCGCCTCCTCCGAGCGCCCTGCCGATACGTGCCATGGCGGCCGGAGCGGCCTTGCTGTTGTAAGCCACCGCGTGGGGCAGAACCGCGGTATGCATCGGCGCATGCGGCAGGTTGAACATGCCGCCCAGCGTGTGGCAGAGCTTGTGATGCAGCGCCATTCCCACCGATCCGAGGCAGACGCCGCAAAGCCAGGCTCCATAGAGGGCATCGGCGCGCGCGGCCGTGTCCTGTGGGTTTGCCTGGATGAGCGGCAAAGCACGGGCGATCGCTGCAATCCCCTCCTCCGCCATCATCGAAATGATGGGATTTGTTTCCCTAGCGTAAAGCGCCTCGACGGCATGGGCGATCGCATTGATACCGCTTGTCACCGAAAGCGGAACGGGCAGGCTCAGCGTCAGATCGACATCATAAACGATGACTTCGGGCAGGATGCGCGGATCGGACTTGGTGACCTTTCGGCCACCCTCTGTTTCTCCGAGGATGGGAGTGGCCTCCGATCCGGCATAGGTCGTCGGCACGACAATCTGCGGCAGATCCGTGCGATAGGCGATCGCCTTGCCGAGACCCGTCGTCGATCCGCCGCCGATCGACACAACCGCGTCGGCGCCAAGCCGCTCGACGGTCCGCATGGCATCCGACGTCACGTCCACCGGCGTGTGCATCTGCGCTTTGGAATAAATGCCGGCAACGCGCGAGCCTAGGTGCCGCGCAATGTCTTCCGCCTGCTTCGCCTGCTCCGGCGTGGAGAGAACCAGGACGGATTTAGCGCCCAGCCTGTCGGCTTCTTCCCCAAGCCGGGAGACCGTGCCGCTGCCAAAAATGACGCGACCGGAGTTTGCGTTGTAGATGAAATTTTCCAACTGCCCCTCCTATTGCGCCTGTTCTGGCCGCGCGAGGATGAAATCGAAATCCGAGCGCCAGAGCGTGTTGCCGTGCTCGACACGCTCAAAGGGTGCGACAAGCGTCTTTTTCACTCCGAAGACCGTGTCCGATTCCAGATAGGGGTCTCCGCCGACGAACGTGTGGGTCACGAGCTTCTGAAAGCCGTCTGCACGAACCATGTAGTGCATGTGCGCCGGTCGATACGGATGCCGCCCAAGGGCGGCGAGCATTTTTCCTACCGGCCCATCGTCGGGGATCGGATAAGAAACCGGCTTGATGCCGACGAAGCTATAGCGTCCGTCCGCACCCGTGACGAAAACGCCGCGATTATTCCATTTCGGCTGGATGTCAGGCTGCTGAACGTCGTAGTAGCCTTCCGCATTGTCCGACCAGACGTCGATGCGGGCGCCGGCAACAGGATTGCCGTCGTGATCGAGCACACTGCCTGTGAACAGACAGCTTTCCCCTTTGCCGTCCAGGCAGATCTGATCGCCCATCTGACGCACGGGAGCGCCTTCGACATGGAAAGGGCCGAAGACCGTATTTTCCGTCGCACCCTCCGGCCTTCGATTGTTGATGGCATCGACCAGCATGGAAAGGCCGAGCGTGTCGGACAGGAGGATGAATTCCTGTCGCTCCTGCGTGCAGATCTGGCCCGTCCGGGTCAGGAAATCGATGCCGAATTCCCACTCCTCCTGCGTGAGTTCGATCTCCCGCGCAAAATTATGGAGATGTTTCACCAGGCAAGCCATCACGGCGGCAAGGCGTGGATTGACCTCCTTTCCCATCCGGGCATTGACCGTCTCGACGGAATTCTCTTCCGTGAAATAGCCGGTAGGCGCCATTGTTCCCAAGGTCTCCGCGCTCATCCGATACTCCTTGCTTTAGGGAATGATGCGATCTGCCCGAAGGCGATCGAAGGCGTCGGTGAAGGATTGGGTCGTGTCCTGATACTCCAGAAAGCCCAGTTTCCGGCTACGCCCCATATCGTTGAATGTCTCGACTTGCCGCCCGAGATCGGCATCCGAATGCCAGAACGACGCGACACGGGAGAGAGCGTTGGGTTGAAGATCATATTTCTTCACTATCCCATCCCAGATCGGCGCCGCATCCGCCATCTGGTTTTCAAGCGGGTTCGGCTCTCCCGAATAGACCGCGGCCTCGATGCCGAAATAGCTCGCAAGCCGTGGCCAGAGCCATTTCCATCGGAAGACCTCGCCGTTGACGACGTTGAATGCCAAGTTCGCGGCAGCCTTCGTTGTCGACGCCCATTTGAGATGCCTGGCAAGCAGCCGCGTATCGGTGACGTCGGTGGCGGCCTGCCATTGCTGCGGAGAACCCGGAAAGACGAACGGCCTGCCGGTCTCCTTGCAGATCGATGCATAGACGCCGAGCGTGGCGGCCATGTTCATCGCATTTCCGACAGCGTAGCCGATCAGGGTATGCGGACGGTGGATGGACCAGGTAAAACCATCGCGCGCCGCTGCTGCAAAAACTTCGTCTTCCTGGACGTAGTAGAAGTTTTCGCCAGGCAGGCGCTCCTGCTCCTCGCGAAACGGCGTTTCCGGCTGCGTCTTGGCATAGGATTCGAAGGGACCGAGATAGTGTTTGGTGCCGGTCGTCAGAGCGACATGCTCCACGCCACGTCCTTTCAGTGCATCGAGCACATTGCGGACGATGGCTCCGTTTACCTCGCAGTTCTTTGCCTCCGTTTCCTGCCGGGACCAGGCCGTGATGAAGACGTGGCTGGGCTTCGTATTCTCCAGCGCGGCCTGCACCGAGCCTGCGTCGACGAGATCGCATCGAAGCGTCTTGACGCCGGAGACCGGGCTTTCGGAGCGCGACAGTCCCGAAACGGTCCATCCGCCCTGCGACAGCAGGTGTTCTGCGAGGTTGCTGCCGGTGATCCCGGTAACACCGACGATCAATGCGTGCTTGCTCATGAATTTTAACCGTTCAACAGAGTGATTTTGATGCTTTTCGTCGGGTCCTGCCCGAAGGCGAAGGCCTCGACCGCTTCCGTCAGAGCAAAGTCATGCGTCTGGATCGGCGACAAATCGATGCCGGTTCTTTCCAGGAAGCGGATGGCGGCAGGCCAGACGCCTGGCGATCCGATGCATCCGCGCACGGTCAGATTCTTCATCTGGATCTGCCCGAGAACCGCGGGCACCTTGCGGCCGATGTTAATGCCGACCATCGACATGCGACCGTCTTCGCGAGCGTAGTCGAAGGCGGCGGCCAGCGACGCGTCATGCCCGGATGCTTCGATCACGAGATCGGCGCCGTTTCCGCCCGTGAGGTCGAGGATTTTTTCGGCCGCGCCACCATCCGTCGGATCGATGGCGACATCGGCTCCGAGCTTTTTCGCGACCTCGCGACGCGACGCGAGCGGGTCGACGACGATTACGCGGGCGCCCATGCCGATTGCCGCGGCGGCCGAGACCAGTCCGATCGTACCCCCGCCGGACACCACGACGGTTTCGCTGGCATTCGTGCCGCCCGAACGCAGGACTGCGTAAAAGCCGCAGGTAAAGGGTTCGATCAACGCCGCCTTTTTGTCATCGACCGCATCGGGAAGCTTGTGAAGCCACTCGGGATTGACGGCGAAAAACTCGCGATCAGCACCGCTCAGCGAAAAGCCGAAATGATGCAGGCGCTCGGGCGTGCGCACGACGCATTCGCCGACTACGCGGTCCCCTTTACGGAATCCCGTCACGTTGCGCCCGACTTCGACGATCTCGCCGCTCCATTCATGGCCGGGCGTCACGGGATAGGAGATCGGGATGATGTAGCGCCCCGCCAGCAATTCGTAGTCGGAGTGGCAGATGCCGACTGCCCGCGTGCGTACCAGCACCTCGTTCGGGGAGATTTCCGGCATGGCCGTCTCCACGATGACCGGTTTTTCCGGCGCTTCGAAAACCAGAGCCTTCATGTCGTCCTCCTCAAACCTGTTCCAGGGCGCCGGTGCGGGCCGACCGAACGATCGCCTCCAGCAATGCGATATTGTTGATCATGTCCTCGCCGGTGATCGGATAGTCCTTTTGGCCGCGCACGGCCCGTGCAAAGGCTCGCAGGTTGTCGCGGACCGGCTCGGCAGGTGCGACTTCCCGCACCGTGATCGGTTTGTCCTTCCACCCTTCCGTCACCACCCAGCCATCGGGCGCTTCGACATGCGCCTTGTCGCGCACCTCGATCCATCCGAGCGTGCCGTAGACGGCAAAGCGGGAGACGAAGGGGGTGGCGAGCGTGGCGGAGACATAGGCCGACCCGCCGTTTCCGAAGCGGATGTGAGCACTCATCGTGTCACCTTGGGGTATTTGCGAGGCAAGGTTTTCGCAAATCACCCGAACATCCTTTGCCGGTCCCATCAGCTTGACGGCAAGGTCCGTCAAATGAATTCCGGTCGCCGTCATGCCGCCTGCCGGTGCCTGGTCAGCCTTCAACCGCCAATTCGACGGATCGAGGCCAAGGAACTTGTCATGGCTGAAATTCGCTTCGATCTGCAACAAACGACCGAGCCTTCCTTCACCGGCCGCCGCCAGGATTTCGGCGATCGGCGGCTCGAAGCGGCGTTCATGACCCATGCCGAGGACGACGCCCGCCCTCCTGCATAGCGCAACCGAGGCCTCGGCGCCGGCGCGCGTCAGATCCAGCGGCTTTTCACAGAAGACATGCTTTCCGGCCGCGACTACCTGGGCGATCTGTTGCTGGTGGAGCGAATGCGGCGTGGCGAGCACCACCGCCTCGATGTTCGGATCGGCGAGCGCTTCGGCAAGATCGGTGGAGAACTGCAGGCCGGTCTCTTTCGCAAAGGCCTCCGTCTCCGGATTCGGGTCGATGCCGCGAACGAAATGCATCTCCGCCCCGCCGCTATTGACGAGGCTTGCCATCTTCTTGCCCCACCAGCCGAGACCTACGAGGGCGGCGATGACTGGCCTTTCCTCAATCATCGTCATCGATTGTCCACCCGCTTGCTGAAGGGGTGGATATTGACGGTCTTCCAGACACCCGCCTTCGTGAAGGGATCGGCCTTGTTGAACGCGACGACTTCTTCCTTGCTGTCAGCCTCGAGAAGGAAGAGAGAGCCGATCATGGTCTCGTTGTCATCGGCCAGAAGCGGCCCGGAGATGACGGTCTTGGTCGAGGCGCTGGCGAGATAGGCCTTGTGGGCGTCGTAGTTGGCGAGGCGCTTTTCGACGCCGCCTTCGTGGTCGAGGCAATGAACGATATAGTGCATGGGAATTCCTTTCGAAAAATCAGGCGATCGAATAGCCGCCGTCAACCATCAGCAGATGCCCGGTGATGCCGCTCGCCGCGTCGGACAGAAGGAAGGCGGCAGCGGAAGCGATCTCCTCCGGCTTGATCAGACGGCCGACCGGAGTGTCGTCCATCCATTGCTTCATGACCGCAGGCTGAGTCCGGCCGACTTCGGCCAGCATGACGGTATCGGTGTAGCCAGGCCCGACAGCGTTGACGCGCACGCCCGATTTTGCCCACTCGGCGGCAAGGACGCGGCACATGTGGGCAACACCTGCTTTGGACACGTCGTAGCCGACATGCAGTTCCGGCCGCACCGCCTTCACACCGGCGATGGAAGCCGTCATGACGATAGCCCCCTTCCCGGCTTCGATCATCGATCGGCCGAAAGCCTGGACGGTCCAGAAGACGCCGTCGAGATTCACCGACATCACAGTGCGCCAATCCGCCTCGCTGTGATCCAGGGCAGGCCGTTCATACGACATGCCGGCATTGGCGAAGATCCCGTCCAACGGCCCGAAACCCTCACGGACGCTCGCCGCGGCCGCCTCGACAGAATTCTTGTCGGCGACGTTGAAGACGACGCTCTCCGCCTTGCCTCCCGCAGCGCGGATCTCGTCGCGAGTCTTTTCGACCGAGGCGTCACGATCGGCTGCTATCACCGTCGCGCCCAGCGAGGCCAGATAACGGCAGGCGGCGCTGCCGATTCCGCCGGCCGCGCCGGTGACCAGGATCTTGCGCCCACTAATATCCATCGGGTTCTTCATGATCAGGCCTTCATGTTGACGAGGATCTTCATGTGCGACGCCTTGGGATCGAGCAGTGCTTCGAAGCCCTTTTCAACGACGTCTTCCGGCGCGATTTCCGCCGTCACGATCTTTTCGACCGGGAAGATGCCGGCGCCAATCATCGCAGCGATGCGTGGCCAGATCTGTACCGGATAGCACCAGGTCGCTTCGACAGTGATATCCTTGAGAGCCCATAGCATTGCGTCGATCGCTGCAGGCTTCACATGAAGACCGACCTGAACGACAGTCCCCTGGCGGCGGACGGCCTTTGCGCAGAGGTTAAGGGAGGCTTCCGCGCCGACGCATTCCAGCGCGACGTCGACACCGACACCCTCCTCCGTCTCGTCGCGGAAAAGCTTCTCGGTATCCGTTTCGCGGGGATCGAAAACGATCGCTTCGGGAACGAGCTTTCGCGCCAGTGCGCGCCGGTTGGGATTGAGTTCGGACACAAAGATCTTCGTGGCCCCGGCCGCCTTGGCTGCCAGCAGGACCAGCGCTCCGATCGGACCAACGCCGGAGACCAGAACGCTGCTGCCGCTCGTGACACCGCCGCGGTCGACGCCATAGAGTGCCACCGCCGCCGGCTCGATCATTGCTGCCTGAATATCGGAAACGGTATCCGGTACCGGGAAGACGTTGTAACCGTTGACGACGGCGCGTTCGCCCATGCCGCCCCAGTCCCAAGACAGACCGACGCAGGCCATCTTTTCGCTGAGATGGAAGAGGCCGCGGCGGCCATAATAGTCGTCACGAGGCGAAATCAGCGGCTGGATAGAAACACGCGAACCCGGCTGGACATGCGTGACATTCTTGCCGACCTCGAGCACACGGGCGGAAAATTCGTGGCCGAGGATCTGCGGCAGCGTCGCGCCCGAGTAGACGTGCGGCGTGGCCGGAGTGACGATCGGGCCAGCGATATATTCGTGCAGGTCGGTTCCGCAGATGCCGCAGACGAGAGGTTCGATCAGGACCATGTCGTCCCCGAGTGGTCCGCTCGGCGCGGGCACGTCCTCAACGCGGATGTCTTTCTTCGAGTAGTATCGTACAGCTTTCATTGCCATGCCTTTCTGAGTTATTGCGCGGTGTAGCCGCCGTCGCAGACCAAGCTGCTGCCTGTCACGAAACGGGCTTCGTCAGAAGCCAGAAAGAGGACGCAGTTGGCGACATCGACGGGCTCACCAAGCGTCAGCGGATGCTTTGCCTTCATCATTTCGAGATAATGATCGAGGCCGCCGGGATAGGTTTCGCCGGCCTTCATGAACAGCGGCGTCTTCGTCGAGCCGGGATGGACGGCATTCACGCGGATGCCGTGCGGCGCATAGCAGACCGCATCGGTCTTCGTCATGGCAAGAACCGCGCCCTTGGTCGCGTGATAGGGAGGAAGGTCGTCATTGCCGATCAAGCCGTAGATCGACGAAAAGTTGACGATCGATCCCGCCCTCGCCGCCATCATCGGCTTGACCGCGTGCTTGGTGCAGAGAAAGACGCCGCGCACATTGATCGCGAAGATGCGATCCCACTCGTCGACCGTCACCTCATGGGCGAGCTTGTTGACGCCGGTAACGGCAGCGTTGTTGACGAGAATGTCGAGCTTGCCCCATGCGCCGACGACCTCGGCTATCGCCGGTGCGACGTCATTCTCGTTGGAGACGTCCACCCTGTGGAAGACGGCCTCGCCGCCCTTGTCCTTGATAGCTTGCGCGACCCGCGTGCCCTGTTCGGCGCTGACATCGAAGATCGCGACCTTGGCGCCCTCCTCAGCGAAGCGGTAGCAAGTCGCTTCGCCGATGCCCGTGCTTCCGCCGGTGATGATGGCGACTTTGTTGGCCAAGCGTACCATGTCTTCCTCCCTGATGCCTGTTTTAGATCAGAACCATGCCGCCATCGACCATGACGGTCTGGCCGGTGATGTAGTCCGAGGCGTCGGACGCCAGGAAGGTCGTCACGCCGGCAATGTCCTTTGGAACGGACACACGGCCGAGCAGAATCGATTGCGAGAACTCGTTGATCGCCTGATCCGGCTTGGAGGTCAGGCCATGCTCCATGAACTCCCGGTCGAGCTGCTGCCAGAGTTCCGTCGCAACGACGCCCGGGCCGAAGCAGTTGACGGTGATCTTGTGTTCGGCAAGCGCACGGGCGGCAGCCTGCGTGATCGCCACGACTGCGAATTTTGAAGCACAATAATGCGCAAACAAGGGATAGCCCTGCTTGCCGGCGATCGATGACGTGTTGATGATCTTGCCGCCGTGACCTTGTTTGATCATCTGCTTGGCTGCTTCCTGCGTTCCGATCAGGACGCCGAGACCATTGATCTTCATGATCCGATTGAAGTCTGCTTCGGTGACCTCCAGAAACGGGCATGTCTGGCTGATACCGGCATTGTTGAACATGACGTCGAGCCGCCCGAAATGGGACACTGTTTCGCCGATCAGCGCTTGAACGCTGTCGCGGTTGGAAACATCGACGGTGAGCGCAATCGCGCTTCCACCGTCCGAGGCGATTTTCGATGCGGTCTGCTGCGCCGCATCGGCGTTCAGATCGGCGATAACGACCTTGGCGCCCTTTGCAGCCAGGTCGGCGGCGATACCGGCTCCGATGCCACGGCCGGAGCCGGTCACGATGACGACCTTGTTGTTGACTGATCCGCTCATTGGACCTCCCTTTCTCTTTTGATTACCGAACCGCTCGAACGTAGAGGCTGGCGGCCACGATGATGACGATGCCCTTGACGATAATTTGCAGCTGGACGGGCATGCCGACCATGACCACCGCGTTTGAAAGGACGACCAGGATCGCCGCGCCGGCGAGCGCCCCGGGAATCGTCCCTCTTCCTCCCGAGAGGGCGACGCCGCCCATGACAGCTGCGACGATCGAGTCGAGCTCGAAGCCGCGTCCGACGAAATTGTCGACGACTCCGACGAAGCCGGACAGCAGGAGTCCCGCAACCGCCGCTAGGACACCGCAGATGATGTAGCAGAGGATGATCACACGGTCGGCCGAGATGCCGACGAGACGCGCCGTGATCGGATTTCCGCCGGTGATGTAGACGCGCCGGCCAAATGCGGCGCGATGGAGCAGGATTGCGAAGAAGATCGCCAGCACCGCCATGACCAAGAGATTGTAAGGCACGCCGGACAGGGTTTCGGAGCCGAGCGATCTATAAAGCGGTGGCACATTGCCCGAGGGGGCTCCCTGGGTTGCCGCAAAGCGAAGTCCCTGAAGAACGATCATCGTTGCGAGCGTCGCCAGGAACGGCGAAACATTGCGTTTCGTCACCAGGATGCCGTTGGTAATGCCGGTCGCACCACCCATGGCCACGCAGGCGAGCAGGATGAGTAGTGCATCGCTGTTCTGGCCGTTGAAGCTGGTCGCGATGACCGCCGCGGTCGCCATGACGGAGGCGACCGAAAGATCCAGTCCGCGGACAAGGATGACGAAGGTCTGGCCGATCACGACGATGGCGAGCGGCGCTAGCTGCATCAACATGTTCGAGACGTTGGCAGGGCTCAGAAAGGCCGGGCTTACTGCTGTCGTCAGAAGAATGGCCGCAAGCAGAAACAGGTAGATTCCGTACTTCCTGCCGATATCACCTGCGCGAATTCCGACGGGGGACCTCGACGTACTGATCGCCTCGTTAACTTTAGCGATGGCCATTAGGCTATCCTCCTCTTTTCCACGTAGACGGAAACGGCGGCAATGATGACCAATCCCTGCGCGACGAGCTGGATGTGCGTCGACACGCCGAGGAAGTTCAAAAGATTGTTGAGCAGCGACACGAGATAGACGCCGAGCAGCGTGCCCATCACGCCGCCGCGGCCGCCCGCCAGCATCGTGCCGCCGACGACGACAGGAGTGATCGACGCGAGCGTGTAGTTGGCCCCTGTGTAAGGCTGGCCAACGCCGAATCTGCTGACCAGATAAACACCGGTCAGTGCGGCAAACAGGCCCGACAGCATATAGACCAACAGGATCACGCGCGTCTTTGGCAGCCCCATCAACGTCGCCGCATGGGGGTCGTCGCCAACCGCATAGATGTAGCGACCTAGCCTGGTTTTCACGAGAAGGAACGCGGCCAGAAGGGACAGGACGACGGCGAAGGTAGCGCCGATCGAGAGTCCGCCCGGCAGGCGGCCGTAGGCGAAATAATCGAAACCCTTCGGAACTTTGCCGATGGGACCGAGCCCATACAGCAGGGCGACGCCCTGGATGATCGCACCTGTGCCGAGCGTGACGATCAGCGGGTGCACGCCAGTCACGATGATGACGCCTCCATTCACAGCACCGATGAGGATACCGAGAAGGAGAACGGCTGCGATCACCGGCACGACCATGCTCTGGTCGCCATTGATCAATCCGGAGGTGAGCATCGAGGCGAGGCTGATGACCGAACCGACGGAAAGGTCGATGCCGCCGGTCAGAACGGCAAGCGTCTGCCCGAGGCTGACAAGCGCGAGACCTGTCGACTGCTCGTAGACGTTGAAAATGTTTCTCGTCGTGCCGAAGCGGTCAGAGACCAGGACACCGGTTGCGAAGAGGATGACCAACAGCGCGATGACGACGGCAATAGCCGCGCGCGAACTGTTGAAGATGGATCCAAGTTTGATGGAAGAGCTGTTCATTGTCCCACCTCACGCTGCAAGTTGATGGGTCGCGAGGGCGATTACCGCTTCTTCGCTGATCGCATCCGCGTCGAGCGAACCGACGATCTCGCCTTCCCGCATGACGAAGACGCTATCGGACAAGCCGACGATTTCCGGCAGCTCCGAGGAGATCATCAGGATCGCGATGCCGCGGTCGGCAAGTTCCTGGATGATGCGGTAGATTTCCGTTTTTGCACCGACGTCGACGCCGCGTGTCGGCTCGTCGAGAATGAGGACGCGCGTGCTGGTGCGCGCCCAGCGGGCCAGAATGACCTTCTGCTGGTTGCCGCCCGACATCAGCGACACCGCTGTCGACGGACCACGGCAGGCTATGCGGTAGTTGCTGATCTCACGCTTTGCGATTTCGTCTTCCTGGCGGCGGTCGACAAGGCCAAGCCGGGTCACGCTTGGCAGGGTCGAAGCCGTGACATTGGCTGCGATGTCGAGTTGCATCGCGAGCCCCTGGCCTTTGCGATCTTCGGTCACGAGGCCGATACCCGCAGCGATCGCACGCGAGGGACTGATTCTGGAGATATCCTTGCCGTCCAAAATGACCTCGCCATCCGACTTCTCCAGCGCGCCGAATATGGCGAATGCGAGTTCCGATCGGCCCGCACCCACCATACCCGCAAGCCCGGTGATTTCGCCGGCACGCAACGTGATGGATGCGTTACGCACCCGGCCGGGAACCGAGACATTCTTCACATCGAGGACCACGGGGCGATCCGCCGGCAATTGGCGGCGCGGCGGAAAGAGCTCCACGAGCGAGCGGCCGACCATCATGGAAATAAGCTCGTCGCGATTGACATTCGCAATATCGCGCGTCCCGACGTATCGGCCGTCCTTCAGCACCGTCACGCGATTGCAAAGTGCAAAGATCTCCTCCAGGCGGTGGGAGATGTAGATGATTGCGACACCGGCGTCGCGCAGCGAACGGAGACGAGCAAAGAGCACTTCGACTTCATGCCCGGAGATGACGGCGGTCGGTTCGTCGAGGATCAGCAGCTTGACATCGTGGACGAGCGCCTTGGCAATCTCGACCATCTGCTGGTCTGCGACCGACAGGTCCTTCACCAGCGCCTTCGGGTCGAGGTCCAGGCCGAAGCGGGCGAGAAGGTCCTTGGCGTCGGCGGCCGCCTTGCGGTGGTCGATCAGGCCCAGGCGATTCCGGCGCTCGTGGCCGATGAAGATATTCTCAGCGACGCTCAGATGCGGGAAGAGCACGAACTCCTGATAAATCACGTGTATTCCGGCCTGTTTGGCCTCTCGGGGCTTGGCCCATTTGACCGCCTTGCCGTCGAAGGTGATGGTGCCCGTGTCCGGCTGGTGGACCCCGGCGATGACGCGCGTCAGCGTCGATTTTCCGGCGCCGTTTTCGCCTACGAGCGCGTGAATTTCACCGGCGCGAACATCGAGCCCCATGTCTGTGAGCGCATTGACGCCGGGAAAGGATTTGCAGATTCCCGTCAGTGACAACATATCTCTTCCTCGCAATTGTGAAGCCGGCGGGGCACCTGTCGCCCCGCCGTGTCCTGGGAGGACTTATTGCGGATAGTCGACTTTGAAGGTCGACGGATTGTAGTCGGGGCCCATGCCGCCCGTTACCAGCATGTCCGCCGGTGCATTCGGCAACACCATGTCCTTGATGTGCAAATCGGGACGGATGGAAGGGGTTTCGTCACCATCGGTCGTCGCGATCTGCGCGTTGATTTCGTAGGTGCAGGGTACCTTGGCGCCAGAAAGCACCTTCAGCGCGACGTCGATCGCCGTACCGCCCATGGCCGGCGGATAGCCGACCTCAAGCATCGGAACCTTGTATTTGAGAGCCAGCTGCAGGGGCCCATTGACGTCCGAGGTGGTGTGCGGCGGAATCTCGCCAGGCTTGAAGCCGGCTTCGAGGAACGCTTCGATCGAGCCTGGAGTCTGCAGCCCATGGGTCGACAGCACGGCGTTGATGCTCTTGCCGTATTTTGCAATTACGGCCTGCATGACTTGCTTGCCCTTGACCGGGCTCCAGTCGGAATAGACGGTATCGAGGATCTTGATGTCCGGATACTGGTCGAGCACCTGCTTTGCCGCCTTGACGCGCAGCTCGTTGGGGCTCGAGCCTGCCTGGCCGCCGAGAACTACGATATTACCTTTGCCATGCAGCTTTTCGGCGATCCATTGTCCGAACAGACGTCCCATCATCGCGTCGGACGCCGTCACGAAGGTGACGAAGTTGTCGGAGGAGACACGGCGATCGACCATGACCACCGGAATCCCCTGCTCCATTGCGCGCGACACGGCCGGATCGACAGCCTGCTCCGTGTTGGCGCTGACGATGAGCAGATCGACGCCCTGTGAAATCAGATCCTGAATGTCCGACACCTGCTTGGCGTCGTCATGACCGGCATCGGTGATGAGCAGATGACTGATCTGATCCTTGTGCTCGGCGGCGGCCTTTTCCATCGAATGCAGCATCACTACGCGCCAGCTATCGCCGAGGCCGGCATTCGAGAAGCCGATCGTGTACGGACCTTCCTTCTTGAACTCCGCCGTATCCTTGAAGCAGACATCGAGCGACGGATTGAACAGGAAGGTTCTGGGAACACCTGCGTACGTGTCTGCGAATGTCGAAACTGTGCTGGAGAGCAGAGCCAGTGAAGCGATAAGGCCGATGGCTTTGTTTTTCATTTTGGATTCTCCTCCGATAAACTCGTCAAACCGCTCTGCAACAAAGTATCGTTCACGGAAAACCTTGTTTTCCGCGGCAACTCTCTTTTGTTGACGGCCTATATTCCTCCCGTAGGAACCACCGTGCGATCCGGAAAGAAAGCTAAGGGATGAACCTGTGCTTCCACAAACCTTTAATTATCCAAAATGGATATTTTAGATGCAGCAATCCGGGTTCTGTCGAAGATACTATTCTTGCGGGAGGATGGTGCGTCTGCACACAAACGTCGGTTTGTTCACGTGCCTGTACGTTCTTCCCTGAGATAGCGGCATTTAAAAAAGCTCCGGCCAGCTTGTTCTGGCTGGAAAGGAAGGTTGTGTATGAGCGAAACGTTGAAAGTGGGATGGGCCGGAATCGGCAAAATGGGCATGCCAATGAGCCGCCGCGTTCTGGAAAACGGATATGCGCTGGCGGTCTATGAACCACTTCCCGAAAATCGGGCCTCCGTGGTCGCGCAGGGCGCAAATGTCGCGCATTCGCTTGAGGACCTTGCGGAAGCAGCCGATGTCATCATGCTGACCATTCCCAACGACGCAGTTCTTCGGGCGTTGACATTGTCGCCCGGGGCCCTCGCCGACTTGCTGAAGCCCGGTCAGATCCTTGTCGAAATGAGTACCGTCTCTCCGGAACTGTCGGCCGAGGTCAATGATGCCCTCAGCAACAAAGGTGTTGCCTATCTACGGGCGCCCGTATCCGGCAGCACCGTAACGGCGTCCTCCGGCATGTTGTCCGTGATGGTTTCCGGGCCTGAGGAGGCCTATCGCAAGGTAGAGCCAATACTCGCCTGCTTCTCCTCTCGCCGGTTCTATCTCGGCGGGGGCGAAGAAGCCCGTTACCTCAAGCTGGTGCTGAATGCCCTCGTCGGTGCGACGGCCGCTCTTCTGGGCGAAGCCTTGACACTCGGGCTCAAGGGTAATCTCTCCGTCGAAACAATGCTCAACGTTATCTGCGAAAGCGCGGTCGCCTCCCCATTGATCGCCTATAAGCGGGATCTGCTCGTCAATCGCAATTTCGACCCAGCGTTCTCCGTTTCGCAGATGATGAAAGATTTCGACCTCATCCTGGGTGCTGCCAAGTCCGACCACGTGCCGATGTATCTCGCATCGATGATCCGGCAGCAGTACGAGGCCGCCTTTGCCGAAGGGCTGGCGGAGAAGGACTTTTTTGTTCTTTTCGAACAGTATGAACGTCTGGCCGGATTGACGGCACGCGACACCACTACCAGTCCCCGGGATCTGAAGGCTGTCTGAATGGGCTGGCAAAGCTTGCCTTTGCCAGTTAACCTTATCTTCGACCGCGCGACGGTTGGGAGGCCGACGTGAACGAATATGAAATGCTGCGGGTCATCGACTTTATCGAAAAAACGCGGCGCCCCTTCAGAGACGTCGTTGAGCCTGCAGATGACGATGCCATATGGCGGGTCGTCACCTATCTCATCAAGTCGCATATTCTAAGCCAAACCGTTTCGATCTCGACGCTCGGACAGGAGTCCGGTCTTCCCTACGCAACGTCGATGCGATTGATAAACCGCCTCATCGATGGCGGCTATATCCAGAAAGTGGCCAAAGGCACCACCGGCAAGAGTTTCTCCTTGCAACCGAGCGCGCAGCTTTTGCGCTCGTTCGAATCCTATGCGCGCAAGACGAAGTCCCTGCTGGCGCAAACCCTCGGTTTGCGCGCCGGCGAGGAGGAAGATGAGTATTATTTCGGCGGAACGCCGCTCGGCTCGCAGATCATTCCACCCATGCGTCTCGTCCAGAAACGCGCGGAATCGCAGATCGAGTTGCGGTTTCTGCTGAATGACGACAACTACTTCTCCGCGATGCGCAACATGTGGGCGGACTTCCGCAACAATCTCGCGTCTCGCAAAAATTTCGATCTCCTGCCGCTGCCAGAGCTTTACACTCGCGCACGCGAGAACGGTGCGAGAGCGGTTTCAGACTATGATGTGATCGCCATCAACATGCCGTGGCTTGGCGAGTTCGCGGAGAGCGGCATCATCCGGCCTATGGATACCTATATTCAGAAGACCGGCATAAACCCGCTCGATTTCCACCCTTCCATATGGTCCACCGCGACATGGGAGGGAAACGATTATGGAGTGCCCGGCTACTGCACGGTCGAGTTTCTTGCGGCGAGAAAGGACCTCTTCTCCGAGGCAGGACTGCCCTTCCCCAAGACCTTCGATGACGTAATTGCCGCCGGGCGCCGCTTCCATTCCCCAAACGACGGCATGTTCGGAGCGGTCTGGGACGGTGCGCGGGGCATGCCGATAGCATCGAGTTTTCTGTTTTTCCTCGGGGCGTGCGGACAGCCGGCGATATCGTTACGAAAGACGCGATCGGGCTTTACGCTCGACGGAGCCGATCTCGAAGAGCTGACTTGTACAATCCTCTCGGACGCCGGGTTTGCCGCTCTTGAATACATGCGCCGGCTGATCGAAATTTCGCCGCCCAAGATTCTCGAAATGGCCTGGGACCAGACCCTTGCAGTCTTCCTCAAGGGAAGAGCGAGCCTCGGCTATTTCTGGACGATGCGGGCTGCCCGGTTTGAATATGACGTTCAGTCCGTGGTGAAGCGGCGGGTGGAGTATCTGCCGCAACCATCGGGCTCAGGAGGCACCCGCGCTTCGCCGATCGGTGGCTTTCTTTTTTGTATTCCAACCAACCTGCCGGAAGAGCGGGTGGAACTGGCGGCTGATGCCATTGCCTGGATGGCCTCGAGAGAGGCAATGAAGGCGCACGTCAAGAACGGTTTCCCAGTTGCCCCGCGCTTTTCCGTCAGCGCGGATCCGGAGGCGGCGGCAAGTTCGCCGATCGTCCGTTTCGTCGATCAACTCGCGAAGAAGAATCTTCTGCATACGTGGCAACGACCAAATATCCCGCAATATACGATGATCGAGAGGACATTGGGCGTAGAGATCCACGACGCGCTATTGGGAAACAAATCGCCGCGGAGTGCCCTCGAGGACGCTGCGCAGCAAATTGAATTCAGCTTGAAATCCGGTCGCGGAAAACGGCCCAGGCAGAGCTCGGCTTCGACCCTCAATTCGGAGGACTTTCCGCTTGGCGGCACAAGCCGCGTGACTGAAAACTAGCCGCCTTTAACCTGTGCGCCCGTCTCCCAATCGTCCGATCACATCACTTGATGATGCCTAGCTTGCTGCGATCGGTGGTGAGGGCAACTGCCACCAGGGCCGTCAAGCCGAATACGATGTTCTGCGCCGTGGGCTGTACGCCAATGATGACCGTGACAATCCTCAGCCAGGAGGTGATCAAACCGCCCACGACTGCCGGGAGCAGGCCGCCGACACCGCCCGATATTGCCGTGCCGCCCAAAACGACGCCGACGATGGAGAGAAGCAACAGATTGCCTGCAAGCGTCGGTGAACTGAAGGTCGTTACGGATATCAGGAACAATCCGGCAATTGCGGCGCAACCCGCCGAGACGGCGAAGATGGTCGTGCGCACCACGATCACGTTGACCGCCGACATGATTGCGGCGCGTTCGCCGGTGCCCAGAGCATAAATATCTCTTCCAAGGCGCAGATAGCGCAACAAGGTTCCCAAGAGCGCGACGATGACGACGAGCGCGATCACTGTATTGGGAATTTCCGCAGTGCTGTCCGCAAGCCAGGTCACAAACAGGTCATTGTCAGGAACCGGCTCCGCCGTGGCGTTCGAAAGAAGCAGCGCCAGGCCGGACAGCATGCTCAGTGTCCCCAGGGTTACGATGAAAGAGGGCAGTTGCAGCCACGCATGGAACCATCCTTGCGCCGCTCCGAAACACATCACGATCAGGACAACGACAACCGACGTCCAGGGGCCAAAGATCGGATTGAGGACGACGACCAGAACGCCCGTCAGGGATGCAATGCCGGCGACGGAGAGGTCGATGCTGCCTGCCAGAATCGGCAGCGTTCCGCCGACGACGAGCGCGACGACCGGCGCGGCGTCCGAAAGGAAACTCAAAAGGGAATCCGTTTCGAGCACCCCCGGTGCGATCATGGCGCTGGCCAGCACGAGCGCAATCAGGACAAGCATCGGGGCTAGCGCCCGCAGGATCGTCGACCGTTGCCCGCCAAGAGCGCGGATAAGCGTACTGTCGAGTGCGTTTTGCATCGTGATGTTTCCCTATGAATTTCAGGGGTCGCGGGGCTGTCCGATGGATGTCAGACCATGGCCGCCACGACTTCTTCTTCCTTCGGCAAAGCGCCCGTCCTTAGATCGAAACGGGCGGTGATTTCGCCGTCACGCATGACGACGATACGATCGGAGAGTTCCAGAAGCTCCGAAATCGTGTCTCCGACGAAGATGATCGAAAGTCCGTTTTTTGCCTGTTGGCGGATGACATCAAAGAGATCATCCCTCGCACCGGGATCAAGACCCCTGCTTGGATGATCAAGCAGCAGAACCTTGAGGTCTTTCGCCATGAGCCATTTTGCGAGCACGGTCTTCTGCTGATTGCCGCCGCTGAGGCTGGAAATGGGAGCAAAAGGCGTGTGCATCTTCACCTTCAGGCGCCGCATCCATTCAAGCGCGACCGGGCGCTCCTTGCCTCGCCGCAGTAGAAGCGATCGCCAGCCGTAATCGAGGCCGAATGTCAAAACGGCATTCTCGAACAGAGACCGGCTGGGCAGCATGCCCTCCGAGCGCCGGTCTGCCGGAAGATAGCCTATACCCCGCCGGACGGCTGTACGCGGGCTGCACGAGGTCATCGTTCTGCCACTCAGTGCAATGCTGCCGGTATCGACGCGCTCCGCGCCGAACACCGCCCGGCAAACTTCTTCGGCACCGGAGCCGAGAACGCCGGCTATCCCTAGAATCTCACCACGGCCGAGTGCAAGGCTGACATTGCGGAAATGCGCTCCGCTGCCCAGCCGTTCCAGCTTGAGGACCGCAGTCCCATCCTGTTTCGGCATACCATTGCCTCCGCGAGGCTCGGTCGTGCGCTGCCGCCCGACCATCAGTTCATAGAGCTCGTTGCGGTCGACCGAGCGGCTGTCCCTCTCCGCCACCTTTCGACCATCCGTCATTACGACGATCCGGTCGCTGATTTCCAGCACTTCCTCCAGCCGGTGAGAGACGAAAACGATCGTTGCGCTTCCGCGCAATCTGTTGATCTGCTTGAACAGCAATTTGATCTCATCGGGCGTGAGCACCGACGTGGGCTCGTCAAACAGGATGATGGGCGGCCGATCGACAAGCTCCTCGATGGCGAGCACCTTGGCGAGTTCGACCTGCTGGCGTTCGGCAAACCGTAGATCTTCCACCGGTATGTGGGTGGGCAGATCGACGGAAATCTTGTGCAGCTGCATGCGCGCTGCCTTGTTCAGCGCCGACCATCTATAAAGCCCATTTCGCTTGGCAGGATGCGGCTTATCCAGAAAGATGTTCTCAGCGACAGTCAGGTTTGGAATGAGCGATTGTTCCTGGTGGACCATCCCGATGCCATAGCTGCTGGCTGCTGCCGCAGACCCGAGGACGATCGGCTTTCCATCAAGCAGCAGCCGGCCCTGGTCCGGCATGGTGAGCCCTGCCAATATCTTCAGCAAGGTTGACTTTCCGGAGCCGTTCTGGCCGATCAGACCGAGGACCTGCCCGGCAGGAATCTCCAGATCAATGTCTTCGAGAGCGACGACGTTGCCATAGGTTTTGCGTATGCCTTGGAGAACAAGCGAACCCGTCATTTTACCACCCTCAGTTTGCTACGGCGGTGCCATCCGCCGGCGGCAACTGCGACGATGATGACCGCGCCGCTGATAATGTGGCGTGTATAGGGACCTGCGCCAATCTGGATCAGGCCGTTGTTGAGCACTTCGAGGATCAAGGCGCCTAGCGCGGATTGCACCGCTCCGCCCCGCCCGCCGGTCAGAACCGTTCCACCCAGCACCGAGGCACTAATCGCGGGAAACAGCAGGCCATTACCGATATTGGCATTGCCGGTGCTCAGTTGTGCGGACAGCAGCACGCCGCACAACCCCGCCAGAAGGCCACAGATCGCGAAAGCCGCTATCTTAATGTGCCGGATGCGCAAGCCGGAGGCGACCAGCAAACTCTCGTCACCACCGATTGCGTAGATCATCCGCCCAAGCCTCGTATAGTTGAGGACGAGTTGACTGACGACGATCACTGCCAGCGCGATGTAGACGACCAGGCTCAAGTCGAAGATCCGAAGTCTTGCCAGGTTTAGGACAAGCGGATCGTTGATCTGCGGCACGCGTTCCGGGAAAAGCACCGCCGCGATTCCCAACCCGACAAACCATGTGCCGAGGGTGACGATCAGCGACGGCATCCGCAAAATTGCGTTGAGCACCGCGTTGAAGAAGCCGAAGGCCAGGCCCGCGGCAAGCGCGACCAGCAAGCCCATCATGCCGTAGTCGTTGCCGTTGACGCCATTAGCGACCAACAGGGCGACGATCATGCTCGTCGCAGCCATGATGCCCTCCAGCGACAGATCGATGGAGCCCATGATGACCACGAAACTGATGGCAGCGGCGAGTATGGCCGGGACCGCCGCTGCCTCTACGACGGATTTGAGGTTGTCGATCGTAAAGAAGCTTCCACTGACCAGTTGAAAGCCCACGGACAGCACGATGAGCGCTGCGATAGGACCAGCGAACTGAGTCCATGGCAACTTGCTTCTGACCGTGTCGAGAACCGTCAGCGAGCGAGCGACCGTTTGGGAGTGCATCCTGGTAGCGGCCTCCATCGACCCCTCCTTCCGATTAGTTATTCTCGTTTGCGCCTTCGGGAATCTGACCTGCGGAATCCTTCCAGAAGTCCTGCTTGATCTGGTCGTACGTGTAATTCGGCGCGTTCTTCTTGAGATCCAGATACTTGTCGACGTTGTCCTTCGTCACGACGTCCTGCTTGAGATAGAAATCGCGCTGCGCATGCGTCAGCTTCTCCGGATCGATGTCGCCGATTGCTGCGGCATAGGCCAGCGACATGGAAACCGCGCCTTGCAAGACCGGGTCGTTCCAGACTGTCGCAAGCATGTCGCCGCTCTTGACCATTTCCAGGCCGATGTTCGATCCGTCCGAACCGGTGACCAGGATCTTGCCGTTCAGGCCTTTTTCCTTCAGCGCAGCGACTGCTCCGCGGCCCATCGCATCGTTGGACGCGAAAATACCCTGCAGTTGGTCGCCGTAACGCGCGAGCCAGGTGCGGGTTATGTTTTGCGCCTTGGTTTCCTGCCAATCGCCGACCTGGGTGTCGACGAGCTCCAGTCCGGGGCATTCCTTGAGCGCTTTCTTCAAGCCGGCGATACGCTGAAAGGCCGGTGGCGTCGACGGAACACCCTCGATCGCGGCGATCTTGCCCTTGCCGTTCAGCGCCTTGCAGAGCGCCATGGCCTGATAGTAGCCAGACATCACACCGTCGAAGGACGTATGGGCGACCCAGTACTTGGAATTGGTGTCCCAAGGATGGATGTCTTCGGGCCGGTTCCAGATCGTGACGACATGCACCTTGGCCTTGGCCGATCTGTTCACGACCGCCTTAACGAAGGCATTCGACGACGGATCGGTCGCAAGCGCGCATTGATTGCACCCGGCTGAGTAGGTGGCGCCAAGCTGCGCCAGTAGCTGATCACCCTGATAATTGCTCGTCAGAACGGCGGGCTCCTTGCCGAGCGACGCGGCGATATCCTTCACGCCCTGCAGATATTCCGACCAATATTCCGAGGCCGTCTCGTCGATGCCGACGATCAGACGTCCGCCCTTCGCTTCGCCCGCGGTTGCATGGCCGGCGGGAAGCACGATGCTTGCGCACGCGGTGGCGGCTGTCAGCAGCCACCCGGCAAACAGGCCGAATTTCAAATGCGATTTCATGCCATTCTCCTCCTCAGGTTAAATGCACATCGATAGGTGCGCCGTACCTCCGCGCTTCATCGGCGGTCGGCGATAGCCTCATGGGCTTCGATCAGAAGCCTGGAGTTTTCCGGTTGCGCTTCGAGTCTCCCGGCTTCGATGTCGAAGGCCACCTCCACGACGCGCTGGTTGATCGGCGATGACTGACCGTGAGTTCGCAGAATATCCACGACCCAGCCGTTGACTTCCTGGACCTCCGCGCGCCGGCCTTTGCGCCAATCCTGGAGGGACGTGGTCAGCGTGTCCGGCTGCGAGAACGTCTTAAGCACTTCCTCGAAAATCTGATCGACGTATCGTTCGGGATGATTGGTCGTGACCGGTGGCATACCGATAATCGGAACGATCTTTGCCCCGTCGACGAGCGCTGCCTGCATCGCCTCGTACCCGGCGGCCCGCATCACCTCGAGCATTCCCGGGGCGCGGGCGGCATCGGCCAATGCCAGATTGACAATTGCCGACGGGATCAGTTCAGCCGCGTTGACGACGAGCTTCATCCACTTGGCGGAGCGAATGTCGTCGACGACCTCGACCGTGCCGGAGTTGCGCAGCAGTTCGGCAACGTCCTCCACACGCTCCTGCGTCTTCGGATCGAGCGCGCCAAGCGCAAACCATGACGTATCATGGTCATTCTGCCTGTTGGTGATGCCCGGCACGAACATATTGGAGGCGATTTCGATAACCGCACCGATCGTTCGTTCCCGGCCGACGATGGCGGCGATGTCCTCATGTGTCATGCCGTTCTGAAGGCCGACAACCAAGCCGTCCGGAGCCAGGCACGGCTCTATGAGCTGACACGCCCACTTGGTGTCGTAGGCCTTGACCACGAGAAAGACGACATCGAATGGCTCCTTGATTTCCGCAACCTGGCAGAGATGAAGCGCCGGAACCTTTGCATTGATGGTCCGTGTCGGCAAGTTTACGGTTATGCCGTCCTTGCGTATCGCCGTGACATGCTCGGGCCACTGCTCGATGAAGGTGACATCGAGACCGGCCAGGGCAAAGTCAGCACCGATCGATGCCCCTTGCGCGCCGGTTCCGACGAACGCGATCTTCGGGCCGCGCGTTTTATCCCAAGTCATGTGGCTCTCTCCTTTGCAAATGGCATGCGCTGCTCGCGCGGTTAAAACATTTCCAGCCGTTCGACTGGCGCGCCTGAAATTCTCTCCCACAGGACCAATGCGGATGCCTCCTTCACGCATTTGGTCACGCGACGAGAAGGGAGCTATTGGATGGTTGTGCCTGCAGCTCGCCTTTCTCGATCGAAAGCGCGACGTCGACGATCCTGCTATTGGCGGGCGCAGACTGACCGGCCTTCTCCAGCGTCTTCACAACGTGGCCGTTGATGTCGAGAACTTCGCCGCGCCGACCTTTTCGCCAGTCCTGCAGCACGGTCGTCAGCGTATCGGGCATCATGAAAGTCTTGAGAACCTCGTCGAAGATCTCATCGACATACCGTTCCGGATCGTTGGTTTTCGTCGGCGGCATCCCGAGGATCGGAACAATCTTTGCTCCGTCAATTTGCGCGGCCCGCATTGCCTCGTAACCGGCAGCTCGCATGACGCCCTCCATGCCGGGCGCTCTCACCGCCTCGGCAAACGGAAGGTTCAATATCGCTGATGGAACGAGTTGAGCGGCATTGACGATCAGCTTCATCCATTTGGCGGAGCGAATGTCGTCGGAGACTTCCACACGACCGCTATGTCGCAGCAATTCGGCAATCCGCTCGACACGTTGCCGATTGCCTGCATCAACGGCACCAAGCGCAAACCAGGAGGTATCGTGATCGTTCTGACGATTGGTGACTCCAGGCGTGAACATGTTGGAGGCCATGTCGAATACGGCGCCCACGCAGCGCTCATCGCCGACCACGGCAGCGATGTCGTCGAGCGTCATCCCATTCTGGACCCCGACGACCAAGCCGTCAGGCGCCAGAACGGCCGCGATCAACTGGCATGTCCAACGGGTGTCATAGGCCTTGACGACCAGAAAAACGATGTCGAAGGGCTCACGAAGCTCCGCCACCTGGCATAGGTGCATAGCGCGAACGTTTGCATTGATTGACCTGGAAGGCAGATTGACGGTTATGCCATTCTCTCGCATGGCGCAGACATGCTCCGGCCATTGCTCGATAAACGTCACATCCAGCCCGGCCAACACGAAATCGGCCCCGATTGACGCGCCTTGAGCGCCCGTTCCTACAAACGCGATCTTCAAACTACGCGTCATATCCCAGGCCATTGCAGATTCCTCTCCATTGTCCCGCCGGCACCCGATGTTGCCGCCTCCGACCGCATCGATAAAAGGGATCAGGGCTAGAGTCAAGTGCAAACGTTTGCGCAAAATTTCTCAATTTTCCGCGACGTCTTCTCTTGATGCCTTTAAAACGGCGGGAGGCGTGAGGTCTCCACCAACCGTTTCCTTGTGCAACCGTTTGTCTTTATTTATAGTTTGGAAGTGACGCGGCGGCCAAGATGCGGACAGTGCCGATGTCCTCCGCCCGTTTGTGACGTCAGCCCGCTTACAAACCGACAAGGCAAACGCGGTTTTTTGCGGCAAATGGGTCGTCAGAGAGCCTTTCAGGGTCAGAGCTGATTAAAGTTTCCCAACTATGGCTTTTGTGGCAGTCGTTCTGAGTGCTCCGGCGGTTCCAGACACGCTCGCTTGTGCGCAAAGGTTTGATCGCTTATTTTCCTGAAGGTAGCACTGAATCACTGCAACGTGGCTGGAACGAGATGAGTGACACTCTCCGCGAGGATCAGAAGAAGCGTTCGCGCGTAACCATTGTCGACGTCGCAAACAGTGCCGGTGTGCACGTTTCGACGGCCTCTCGGGCGCTCAACCCGAAGGCAAGCCATCGGATTTCAAGCAAGGTCGTCCGGAAAATCGAAAAGGTCGCGGAGCAGCTCGGCTACAAACCCAACACGCTGGCTTCCAGTCTGCGTACGCAGAAGACCGGCACGATTGGTCTTATCGTACCCAATCTGAGTGACCCGCTGTTCTCGCCGATCATCGCGTCCATCGAAGAGCGCGTCGCGGAGGAAGGCTATGTGACCTTCGTCGCGAACTCAGACTACAATCCGGCAAAGCTGCGTTCGATTATCGAACGCATGGGCAGCCAATTCGTCGCCGGCCTCATCGTCGCAAGCTTCGAACTCAACGACCCGTCAGTGGACCTGTGCCTGAAGCTTGGGATACCGACGGTCGCGGTTCTGCGCGACCCCCGGGACAGCCGCATCTCCTCCGTCTCGATGGACGATGTCGTCGGAGTCCAAGCGCTCGTCGAACATATGCTCGATCTCGGCCATCGGGACATCACTTATGTGACACCGCCATTGGCCGCGTCGACGGCCCAGAACAGGCTCGCTGGCTTCAACGCGGGCACGCGATTGGAAAAGGCTGCCGGCTGCCGCTTCGACGTGATCGAGGCACAAGCCTATGATGTTGCGGAGGGCGAACGCATCATGGGACAGATGCTGGCGAACGGGCTGACCAGCAGCGCGGTCCTCGCTTTCAATGATCTTCTGGCAGTTGGATGCCTCGTGGCCCTCAGATCGGCCGGTGTCGCTTGCCCCGAACAGATTTCGATCGCCGGCGTCAACGATCTTCCGTTTATGAACATGCTCTCGCCGCCCTTGACCACTTTGCATACCGCCGGCCGTGATCTCGGATCTGAAAGCGCGGAGCTCTTGATGAGCCTGATCGACAATCTCCATCAGCCTGTGAAGCGCATTCTCCTGACCCCGCACATGGTCGTGCGGGGAACAACAGGACCTGCGCGCAAACCGCAGGCGAAGTCGCCCACCAATGAGAAGGTACAGCCTGCGTAGGCCTGAAATCGCTATTTCCGCTTGGATATCATGGTCATGAGCCGGACATCCGGGTCCAGTGCGAGGAACTCGTCCTTTCGTTCGACCAGTTCCTTCAAGTAGGGCGTCTCCATATGCCTGTCCAAAGCCTCCCGGCTGATCCAGTTCTCATAAAACGAAAACTGGGCTGGATTGTCGTCGCTTTGGTGCAGGTCGTAGTCGACACACCCATTCTCCGCACGGGTTCGCTCAATCAACGCCATTAGAAATGCCCTGGTTTCATCGACCTTTTCGGGCCGAGCCACCAGGTGTGCCATCACTGTTACCTGATCCGGCATTTGCGTGTGTCCTCCTCGAATGCCGTGCGATTACGTGAATCGGCAGCCGCCGTTGACGTCGAGAGTGGCGCCAACAAAGTAGCTGGAGTCCTCTGTCGAGAGGAAATGGATGGCCGAGGCAATTTCCGCAGTTTCCGCCGGGCGGCGCATCGGAATCTTGTTCCATTCGATGGAGCGCATTTCATCCGCGGAAATGCCGCGTTGTTCTGCCTCGACGGCGAGGGCGTTGAAATGCATCGGGGTGTTGATGTTTCCAGGGGCTACGCAGTTGACCCGGATATCTGGCGCCAGCTCTGCTGCAACGCTTTGCGTCAGGGAGATCAGCGCCGCCTTCGAGGCGCAATAGGGGCTGAAGTATGCATGCCCTTCCCGCCCCCAAAAGCTTGAAACAGTCGCGATGGAAGCATTTCCGGATTTCCGCAGCAGTGGAACGCAAGCACTGATGAACTTGACGTTTGCCCGGAGGTTTACGTTTTGCACCTTATCCCAGAGGGACATGTCCATCTGCTCTATGCTGATTGCCGGATGGTTGATGGCGGCGATCAATCCAAGGAAGCGCAACGGGATCCCCAGGCCGGCGGCTGTTCTAGCGACGGAATCAACTTCGTCATCATTGGTCAGGTCCATCTGAATCCCGGAGCATTGGCGTCCGAACTCCGTGGAGAGACCTTCTGCCAGTGCTTTCACGTCATCAGTCCGGTCACAGAGGATCATTGACCAGCCGCTCTCGGCGAAGCGCCTGGCGGTCGCCCGACCGACCTCGCCAGCGGCGCCTGTCAGAATGCAAAGCTTTGTATCTGCCATTTCACTGTTCTCCTCCCACGCATCCTGTGAAGGGTACAAACAATCGATGGAGGGAGAAGGGAATAATTGTCCATTTTGGACTTCGGCTTTTGGAGTTCGCAGACGAGAAAGGCCATTGAGCAATAAATGAGATGCCTGGCGGTCGAAATTTCGCGCGGCACCGCCAATGCTTCACCGAACTGGCCATGAAACGCAGTTTGGTAGGTAGCTAAAAATTAGCTTGCTAACCAATACAATTTATCTTTGTCGGGAAATGCAGTCCGTGTAACGCTGAATTTATTCCGGCGTGGAGGATATTGCCGGAAGATCGTGTGCCCTACCGACGGACCAGTCTCCGCACCTGTATCCAGATACGAGATAAAAGGCAACCTGGCATTTTGCCCGGGCGCTGTCGTTTGGCCTCGGGGACGAAATATGGGAGGAAATTCATGAGAATACTCGTAGCGCGACTGGCAGTGGCACTGCCGTTGCTTTTCGGTGCAAACATGGCGGCATCTGCGGACAGCGCAATCGACGTCGCCCTTGGGGATGTCTCGCTGAACAAGGTGGCCTTCCTGGTCGCCGCCGATAACGGCATCTACCAGAAGAACGGCCTGACCATCCATCAATTCATTACCAAGGGGGCAGCCTCGCGCATCAGCCGCAGCGGCATCAATGTTCCGGCAGAATTCGTCGGCACCGACGAGCAGGACGAAAAGGCGCCGATCTCGGTCGGCGGTGGCAGTCCGCTGATCGTCTCCATGACCACGGATGCGCGTTCGACCGATCGCGTCATCATCGCCACGACCGACAGCCAGGCCCGGTTTCATATCATCAGCTCCAAAGCGCTCAATTCCGTCGACGATCTGAAAGGAAAGCGTCTCGGTTATTCGAGCTTTGGCTCCGTCAGCCATTTGATGGCCTTGGAATTTCTGCGCCAGAAAGGATGGAGCCAAAACGACGACATCTCGCTGATGGAAGAAGGCATGGCCTATTCGGCGCTGAAAGAGGGCAAGGTGGACGCGTTCATCGGCAGCGAGATCTACTACACCATGGCCGAGAAGAACGGCGCCAAGGATCTTGTCAACCTGACCGACTACAAGATCCCGCTCGCCGGCTCCGGCATCAATGTGGAACGCAAGTGGCTTGCCGATCATCATGATGAAGCAATGAGCTTCGTCAAATCGACCATCGAAGCCTACGCGCTGATGAAGTCGGACGAGAATGTCGTGAGAGCCGTTCTCGCCAAATGGTATGGCATCAACGATCCCAAACAGCAGGATGCGATGTACGCCCAGGTCGTCGCCGCGCCGGAAAAGCCTTATCCCGCCGCCGACGGCATCAAGCTCGTGAAACAACTCTTCAATCATCGCGAACTTAAGCGCCATGACGCCGACTATTTCTACGACGACAGTTTCGTCGCCGAGTTGGACAAGAGCGGCTTCATCGACAAGGTCTATGCCGATCCCAAGGCGAACTGACCGTCGCTTGGAGTGCCCGGCGGCCAAGCTGCTCAGTCTGCACTGCTTTCACCTCGCTGTACCAGCCTGTCGCGGTCGTGTTGCCACGGCCGCGGCGATCCAAATTGGATTTTCTTCATTATCGATTTTGGGAGGATCACGATGATCAGAAATCTGCAGATCACGACAGTTTTATCCCTGGCGCTCATCGCTGGCGTTCCTGCCTTTGCCGCCGACTCGAAGCCGATCGATGTCGCTCTTGGCGACGTTTCGATCAACAAGGTAACCTTCCTTGTCGCTGCCGATGCGGGAATCTACGAAAAGAACGGGCTGAACGTCCATCAGTTCATCACGCCGGATGCCGCGGAGAAGATCCGCCATAGCGGCATCAATGTGCCTGACAGCTTCGTCGGCAAGGACAGCAAGGCAGCGCCGATCTCGATCGGGGGCGGCGTCCCGATGATGTATGGCATGGCGACGGATGCGAGGGCGGTCGACCGCGTCATTCTCGCAACCACGGACGACAAGCTGCAGGACCATATCATCGTCGCTCACGACATCACCTCGCTCGACCAGCTGAAGGGCAAGCGGCTCGGCTTTTCCGGACTCGGCTCGGTCACCCATGTCACGGCACGCCTTTTCGCCGAGCATATGGGCTGGGATCCCGATCACGACATTTCGCTGATGGCGAATGGCAACAATATCAACGCGCTGGAAAAGGGGCAGGTCGATGCCGTGGTCGGCAGCGAATTGATCCAGGCAATCGCCGCAAAGGAAGGCTGGCACGACCTCGTCGATCTCGCGAGCTACAATATCCCGCTCGTCGGCTCAAGCGTCACCGTCGAGCGCAAATGGCTGCAGGACAATCCCGACGCCGCCGCCCGCTTCGTCAAATCCACCGTCGAGGCTATCGCACTGACCAAGACCAACAAGCAGGTCGTCTTCGACGCCCTGGCAAAATGGTTCAACATCACGGACCGGGATGCGCAGCAGCACATGTATGACCAGGAAATCGCCGAGCTGCCACAGAAGCCGTATCCTTCCGTCGACGGCATCAAGAAGGCGATGGAAGTCTATAATTTTCACCAGATGACCATGCATCCGGCCGAATATTATTACGACGCCCATTTCATGGCCGATCTCGACAAGAGCGGTTTCATCGACAAGCTCTACGGCCAGGCGAGCGCCAACTAGCTGCGCCGCCCATTACAAACCAACAAAGCCTCTTTAAGGCGCCGAGCATCGGCGCCCTCCTCTTCCCTTTGCCTTTCATCACTGTCTGAAACGGAGGAATATATGTTTTCAATCCATAAGTTATTGGCTTTAGCACTGGCACTTGCAGCTAGCTTTGCCCTGGGCGGCACGGCTTACGCGCAAAGCCACCCGGAATATATCCAGTTTTCACCAAGCGCCACGAAGGGCGCGCTTTACAAGCCGGATAACGGCACCCCCTCGCCTGTCGCCTTCCTGGCGATCCACCGCACATCCAACTTCATGAGCATGATCGCCACCAAAGAACTCGCGCAGCGCGGCTTCATGGTCCTCGGCATGAATCCGCGCTCGGACAATAACGAGGCTGCGGTCAATTTCGAGGATATCGCGCTCGATATTAAGCAAGGGGTCGAATTCCTGAAAAAGCAGCCCGGTATCAAGGCGGTGATCCTGATCGGCCATTCCGGCGGCGGACCCAGCACGAGCTACTATCAGGCCGTTGCGGAAAAGGGGGCGTCTTATTGCGACGGTCCGAACAAGCTCTCAAAATGCTCGGCGGAGGATGTCAAGGATCTGCCGAAGGCAGACGGCGTGGTCTTCCTCGATGCCCACCCCGGCAATACGATCAATACGTTACGTGGGCTGAACCCCGCGGTGACCGACGAGAGCAAGCCAGACGATCTCGACCCGACGCTCGATCCCTTCAATCCGGCAAACGGGTTCAATCCCAAGGGCGACTCGCATTATTCGGCCGAATTCGTCGAGCGCTATTCAAAGGCGCAGTCTGTTCGCATGAACAAGCTGATCGACAAGGCCCTGCAGATGAAGGCAGACCTGAAATCAGGCAAGGATCGGCGCGGCGACGACGAGCCCTTCATCGCGTATCGCGACCGCGCCCGCCTCTCCGACATCTCGACGGATGTCTGGTGCTGCACCCAGCGGCCGGAAAAACTCCTGAAGAATGACGGCTCGATCTCGACGGAGGTGATCCGCTCGGTCCGCGTATCCACCCCGAAGAATGCCAAAGTCGATGCGAGCCTCAATGGCGGCGCGCTGTTCCTGACCGTGAAATCCTTCCTGAGCGCCAATGCCATCCGCTCCAAGGATGCATTGAACGACATCGATATCTGCTCGAGCAACAACTCGACCCTCTGCGCGGTGCAATCGATCACCATACCGACGCTGGTGATGTCGATGGGCGGTCATTACTTCGTCAGAGACGGCGAAACGATCTTCGATCTCTCCGCCAGCAAGGACAAGGATTTCATCGTCGTCGAAGGCGCCGTTCACGGCATGACGCCCTGCAAGCCCTGCTCCGAGCAGACCGGGGTGTCCTACGACAACGCCACGAAGAACCTTTACGACTACGTTGCCGCCTGGGCCAACAAACGGTGGACGAAAGGCTGAGGGTTTATCGGCTTAAGCGAAACGGAGATTCCCGGCTATGCCGGGAATCTCGCATAAAATCTATCGCGACCGGCTCTACGAACACTGTCCCTGGTTAAGAAAGACGTAGGTTGCAGAGCAATCGCCATCTCGTTGGCCTTGACGGCGCCGCCGGCCGAGCCCGCAGCTGACATGAAATGGCTTTGAAGCCATGACGCCAAGCTGGTCACAAAAAAATCGTCAGCCACAAGGGCTCGATTTTTCTAAACATCCAGACATGAAAAGGGATGGCGGAGAAGATGGGATTCGAACCCACGATACGCTTTTGACGTATACTCCCTTAGCAGGGGAGCGCCTTCGACCACTCGGCCACCTCTCCGGTGGGAGCCTGATAGAGTTATTCGGCAGGTGAATCAAGCTCTTTTTAGGCTTTTTCACCGACCGCCGAAGACGTCCTCCCGCATCACGAAAGCAGTTGCTTGAGGTCGGCCGATGCGTCGGCAAGGACCGCCTTGTCCGGTTTGACGCCCGATTCCAGGAGCTTCTTGCCGGTCACATAAGCCTTTGCGTCGTTGATCGCATCGACGGCGATGAACGCGCCTTTCCTGAAATACCAGATGGAGTGCGCGCCTTCGCGGACTCCGGGGCGGAGAATCGTCTCGTCGTAGCCGAGATTGAAGCCGGCGATCTGCAGCTTCATGTCGTACTGATCGGACCAGAACCACGGGTTCGGGTCGTATGGAACGTCGCCGCCAGCAATGATCGCGGCCGCGGCTTCGGCCTGGTCGACGGCGTTCTGCACCGATTCGAGCCGGATTCGCCCGCCGTGCCACGGCAGCATGGCACAATCGCCGGCGGCGTAGATCGAGGGATCCGACGTACGGGCAAATTCGTCGACGATGATGCCGTTTGCAATATCAAGACCCGCGTCCTGGGCCAACTGGTCGTTGGGGACGACGCCGATGCCGACGATGGCGAAATCGATGTCGATGACGGAGCCGTCGGAGAGTTCTGCTCCACAAACACGCCCATCCCTGCCGACAAGGCGCTTGAGGCCAGTGTGTTCGCGAATCGCCACATCATGGGATTGGTGAATCGCCCGGACGATATCGGCCGTCTCCTTGGCGGCAACGCGCTGGAGGATTCGTTCGGCCATTTCAATGACGGTCACTTCAAGCCCGCGATGGCGCGCGACCGCCGCCGCTTCGAGGCCGATATAGCCGCCGCCGATGATAAGGACACGGCGGCCGGGACGCATCTCGTCGGCCAGAAGGTCCGCGTCACGCTTGTCGCGGGCGACATAGACGCCATCAAGGTCGCCCCCGACCGCTGCTGGTAGCCTGCGCGGCGTCGAGCCCGTCGTCAGCGCCAGCGTGCCGTAGTCGAGAATGGAGCCGTCCTGCAGCGCGACCTGCTTCTGATCGCGGTAGATCTGCTCGGCCCAGGTTGCGAGGCGGATTTCGACGTCATTGTCGGGATACCAGTGCTCCGGGCGGAACAGCAGGCGATCGAAGGTCATCTCGCCCAGCAGATATTTCTTGGTCAGCGGAGGGCGCTGATAGGGCAGAACGTCTTCGGCGCCGACGATGGTGATCGGCCGGGTGTCCTTCAGAGCACGGAGCTTTGCCGCCATCGCGAAACCCGCCTGCCCCGCACCGATGATTACCAGTCTGTCCGTCACGTCTCACTCCCGGAAACTGCGTTTCATTGTAGAGGCGAGAGGTAGCCCTCGCCCCCAGCGCCGTCAACAGGAGCAATCTTCCTCGTCAGACGATCTCGACCCAGCGGCGCTCGTGGAAGGACTGTGCCATGGCATGAACGGACTTCTCTATCCTGAGACCGTCTTCGAATGTCACCAAGGACGACGGCGCGCCGGAAATGGCGCGTATCAGTTCACGGCATTCGATAATCTTCAGGTCATTGAAGCCCAATCCGTGGCCGGGCGCCGGAATGAAGCGGTCGTAGGGCTGGTGAGCGGGTGCGGCGAGGATCTTGCGGTAGCCCTGCTCGGTGCCGCGGCCGTCAGCCTGATAGAGCTCGAACTCGTTCAAGCGCTCCTGATCGAATGTGATCGATCCTTTCGATCCGAAGATCTGCAAGGCGATGCGACCCTTGCGGCCCCAGGCTGCGCGGTTGGCCATCAACACGGCGGAAATCCCACCGCCAAGGCGCATCAGGACGCTTGCCGCATCATGATTTTCGACCGGCCGCCGCCCGCCATCCCTGAGCGGACGATCTGCGTAAGGCTTCACCATGTCGGCGATGACCGCCTCGACATGGCCGAAAAGATACCAAAGCAGCGATAGCGGATGTACGGCGAAATCGTCGATCGCACCGTAACCGGCCGACAGTTCGCTCTTCCAGTAGAAGAAGGCGTCAGGATCGGCCATGAAGTCTTCGTCCATCTCGACGCGGATATGGTTGACGGTGCCGATCGCCCCCTCGCCGATCAGCGTCTTGATGTGCCGCATGATCGGGTTCTGTATATAGTTGTATCCGAGCACCGCGATTTTGCTGGATGTCCTCGCCGCCTTCAGCATGCGCTCCGCGTCGGCATAAGAAGGCGCCATCGGCTTCTCGCACCAGACATGCTTTCCCGCCTCGAGAGCCGCAATCGCCATCTCGGCGTGAAACTGGTTCGGTGTCGTGACCGAGACGACATCGACCTCCGGATCGGCGATCAGCGCTTTCCAGTCCGCCGTCGCCTTTTCGAAGCCGAATTCGGCAGCCCGCGATTTGGCAAGTTCCGCTGTTGTTTCGGCGAGATGCACGAGCCTGGGGCGCTCAACATCGCCGAAGACGGGTTTCACCGCATTCCAGGCCAGCGCGTGGCACTTGCCCATATAGCCGGTGCCGATCAAACCGATTCCGAGTGACTTCATCTCGGGCGCTCCTCCATGTCCCGCAGCGATTTTTGGAATATCTGGACCGTTTTGACAAGCGTTGTCACTAAGCCATTCGCGGGAAGCGGGAGCCAGTCCCGGCCAAATGCCTTTGAATGAAAACAGTTAGGATCGAAAACCCAAATCATCTATAGTCCGATCATGGAATATTTGTTTCATCCACTGGACGGCCCTTATGGATAATGACGCCAAGACACTTGTCCGCGTTCCGCGCGATTTCGAAAGCCTGCGCAGTACCATTATCGAGCGCAAGGCGAGCATGCCGAAGCGCCTTGCCCAGGTCGCCGCCTTCGCGCTCGCCAATCCCGACGAGATCGCCTTCGGCACGACGGCGAGTATTGCCGCGGCGTCGGAGGTCCAGCCATCGACGCTGGTCCGGCTCGCGCATCACCTCGGTTACGAGGGATTCTCCGATCTCCAGAGCATTTTCCGCGCACGGCTGCGCGACCGGACCCTGAGCTACGAGGAACGCCTCGTCACGCTGGAACAATCGGACGGCGGCGACGAGGATGCCAATCTGCTTTCCGGCTTCATCTCGGCAGCGAGCCAGTCCATCAGCCGCATGGCCGCGACGGTTGACGCGGAGACCTTCACCAAGGCGGTCGATATTCTGGCCGCGGCAGACACCATATATCTTATAGCGAAGCGCCGCTCCTACCCTCTGACGGCGCATCTGACCTACGCCTTTTCGAAACTGAACATCCGCCATCAGATCGTCGCTTCGCCGAACGGGGTCGATCTGGAGATGGTGCAGTTCGCGAGGCCGACGGATGCGGCGATCGCCGCAAGCTTTTCGCCCTACGCGGCCGATAGCCTCAGCCAGGCCGCGGAACTCGTCAACCGCGGCGTGCCCGTCGTTGCGATTACCGACTCGGCTTTTTCGCCGCTCGCCTCGCAGGCCAGTTGCTGGTTCGAAGTTGCCGAAGCGGACTTCGCCGGCTTCCGCTCCCTTTCGGCCGCCATGGCGCTGACAATGGCGCTGCCGGTGGCGATCGCCGAGCGCCGGCGCAAACTTAAAATCCGAAAAGCCGAAAAATGGGAAATGGAATAGATATTCCGAATTGACAAAAAATCGGAACCGATGTTTCATTGCGGAAGCTGCAGGCGGCAAAGATCTGCAAAATCACGCGGAGGAGATCATGGCGCAACCGAATCCGGGTCGACAGCCCGAACCGTCTCTCGATGTCATCACCATCGGCCGCTCTTCCGTCGATCTCTATGGCCAGCAGATCGGCTCCCGGCTGGAAGATATCGGCTCATTTGCGAAATCCGTCGGCGGCTGCCCGGCCAACATCGCGATCGGTACCGCGCGTCTCGGCCTCAGGTCCGGGCTTATCACCCGCGTCGGCAACGAACAGATGGGCCGCTTCATCATCGAGCAATCAGCACGCGAGGGTGTCGCAACGGATGGCATCGTCACCGACAAGGAGCGATTGACTGCCCTCGTGCTTCTGGCGGTGGAAGCCGAAGGCGTTTCGCCGATGATCTTCTATCGCTCGGATTGCGCCGACATGGCGCTCGATGAAAGCGATATCGACGAGAACTTCATCAGGTCGTCCCGCGCCGTCCTCGTGTCCGGCACGCATTTTTCCCGGCCGAACACCGAAGCCGCGCAGCGCAAGGCGATCCGCATCGCCAAGGCGAACGGCCGCAGAGTCATTTTCGACATCGACTACCGGCCGAACCTCTGGGGTCTGGCGGGTCACGCGGAAGGTTTCGAGCGCTACGTGAAATCCGACCGCGTTTCCTCGAAGATGAAGGAAACGCTGCCGGATTGCGATCTGATCGTCGGCACGGAAGAGGAAATCCTGATCGCCTCCGGCGCGGATGACGTGCTCGGCGCGCTGAAGGAAATCCGGCGCCTGTCGCCGGCGACAATCGTGCTGAAGCGCGGCGCGATGGGCTGCGTCGTTTATGACGGACCGATTTCGGACGATCTCGAGGCAGGCATCGTCGGCCAGGGCTTTCCGATCGAAGTTTTCAACGTTCTCGGGGCCGGCGACGCCTTCATGTCCGGGTTCCTGCGCGGCTGGCTGAAAGACGAACCGCTGAAAACCTGCGCCACCTGGGCCAATGCCTGCGGCGCGTTTGCTGTCTCCCGCCTGCTCTGTTCGCCGGAATATCCAACCTGGGCAGAGCTCGACTTCTTCCTGAAGAACGGCAGCAAGCACCGGGCGCTGCGCAAGGACGAGGCGATCAACCACGTTCACTGGGCGTCGACCCGTAAGAGCGAGATTCCGCTCTTGATGGCGTTTGCGATCGACCATCGTTCGCAGCTGACGAGCGTTTGCGACGAGCTTGGCACCGACTACAAGAAGATTGCCCAGTTTAAGCGCCTTGCTGTCGAAGCAGCCGCACGCGTTGCCGATGGCCGCAGCGGCTACGGCATGCTGATTGACGAACGCTTCGGGCGAGATGCCTTCTTCGATGCGGCGACCAAGAATTTTTCCTGGATCGGCCGCCCGGTCGAGTTGCCCGGCTCTAAGCCGCTGAAGTTCGAATTCAGCCAGGACATCGGCTCGCAGCTCGTCGAATGGCCGCTCGACCATTGCATCAAGTGCCTCTGCTTCTATCATCCGGACGATCCGGCCGAATTGAAGAAGGAGCAGCAGGAAAAGCTTCGCACGCTTTTCGAAGCGGCGCGAAAAGTGGGCCGAGAGCTGCTGGTCGAGATCATCGCCAGCAAGAACGGGCCACTCACCGACGATACGATCCCGACTGCGATGGAAGAACTCTACGCGCTCGGCATCAAGACTGATTGGTGGAAGCTGGAGCCGCAGGCTTCGAGTGCTGCCTGGAAGAAGATCGACGCCGTGATTGCCAAGAACGATCCGTGGTGCCGGGGTATCGTGCTGCTTGGGCTGGAGGCGCCCGCCGAAGAGCTTGTGAAAGGTTTCGAGGCGACGCTCGCCGCGCCATCCGTCAAGGGCTTTGCGGTGGGCCGCACGATTTTCGCCGACGCCGCACGCGCCTGGCTTTCCGGCAGGATGAGCGACGAAGAAGCGATCGCCGAGATGGCGGGTCGTTTCCGCCAGCTGACCGAGGCCTGGTTGAAAACGCGCGGGCTTAACTGAGGAAGTAAACCCCTCCCCAACCCCCACAAGGGGGAGGGACTTAACTTGGGGCACCGCCCAAACAGCAGCCATCCTGCGGGAACCGCTGTGGAAATATGAGGCGATGCGGCTGGTTAACCCCTCCCCCTTGTGGGGAGGGGTTGGGGAGGGGAAAATAAAAAGCAAGGATGCGGGAGGACCCGATGGGCAAGACGGTAAGATTGACGATGGCGCAGGCTGTCGCGCATTTCCTCAAGAAGCAGATGACGGTGGTCGACGGCAAGAAGATGCCGATCTTCGGCGGCGTCTGGGCGATCTTCGGCCACGGCAACGTCGCCGGCATCGGCGAAGCGCTTTATCAGGTACGCGGCGAACTGCCGACCTATCGTGCCCATAACGAACAGGGCATGGCGCATGCTGCGATCGCCTATGCCAAGGCGAGCTTCCGCCGACGCTTCATGGCCTGCACGACCTCGATCGGCCCCGGCGCCTTGAATATGGTGACGGCGGCGGGCGTCGCGCATGTCAACCGCATTCCCGTCCTCTTCCTGCCCGGCGACGTCTTCGCCAATCGGGCACCGGATCCGGTGCTGCAGCAGATCGAGGATTTCGGCGACGGTACGGTTTCGGCCAACGACGCCTTCCGCCCGGTCTCGCGCTATTTCGATCGCATTACCCGCCCCGAGCAGATCATGACGGCGCTGAAGCGTGCCATGCAGGTGCTGACCGATCCGCTCGATTGCGGTCCGGTGACGTTGTCGCTCTGCCAGGATGTGCAGGCGGAGGCTTTCGACTACCCGGAAAGCTTTTTCGACGAGCGTGTCTGGACGCAACGCCGGCCGCGCCCGGATGCGGACGAGCTGGCGAATGCCATCGCACTGATCAAGAAATCCGAGAAGCCGGTGATCGTCGCCGGCGGCGGGGTACTCTATTCGCAGGCGACGAAGGAGCTGACCTCGTTTGTCGAAGCCCACGGCGTTCCCGTAGTCGTAAGCCAGGCCGGCAAGTCGGCAATCGACGAGCGGCATCCGCTGGCGCTCGGTTCGGTCGGCGTGACGGGTACATCGGCTGCCAACGCCATTGCTGAGGAAACCGATCTCATCATCGCCGTCGGGACCCGGCTGCAGGATTTCACGACCGGCTCCTGGGCGCTCTTCAAGAATGAAAGCTTGAAGATGATCGGCCTCAACATTGCGGCCTACGACGCGCTGAAGCACGACGGCCATCCGCTCGTTGCCGATGCGCGAGAAGGCTTGAAGGCTCTGTCGAGCGGCCTTGCCGGCTGGAAGGCTCCGGCCGCGCTCGCCGAAAAGGCCGCGAGCGAAAAGAGCCGCTGGATGGATGCCGCGGCAAAGGCGATGGCAACCACCAATGCCGCCCCGCCCTCTGATGCGCAGGTGATCGGCGCGGTCACGCGCTCGATCGATCTGGAAAAGTCGATCGCCCTTTGCGCCGCCGGCGGCCTGCCCGGCGAGTTGCACAAGCTGTGGCCGGCCACGGTCCCCGGCAGTTACCACCTTGAATACGGCTTCTCCTGCATGGGCTACGAGATCGCCGGCGGCCTGGGCGCCAAAATGGCGCATCCGGAAAGGGAGGTCGTCGTCATGGTTGGCGACGGGTCCTACATGATGCTGAACTCCGAGCTTGCGACCTCGGTCATGCTTGGCCTCAAGCTCAATATCGTCGTTCTCGACAATCGCGGCTATGGCTGTATCAACCGCCTGCAGATGGCAACCGGCGGCGCGAACTTCAACAACCTGCTGAAGGATGCCCGCCATGAGGTGATGGCGGAGATCGACTTCCGGGCGCACGCCGAAAGCATGGGGGCCATCGCCGTCAAGGTCGCTTCGATCGCGGAACTCGAAAAGGCGATCGCCGATTCGAAGAGGAACGACCGCACCTCGGTTTTCGTCATCGACACCGATCCGCTGGTCACGACGGAGGCTGGCGGCCACTGGTGGGATGTTGCCGTCCCGGAAGTCAGCCCGCGCGGTGAGGTCAACAAGGCGCATGCGGCTTACGTCAAGGCGCGCGCCGCCCAGCGCGTCGGCTGATCGATTTTGAGACGTAGAGCTGGAGGCCCCCTCATCCGCCCTTCGGGCCCCTTCTCCCCCTGGGGAGAAGGGGGAACGAGATGGTGCGGCACATCCCCTTCTACCCTTTGGGGAGAAGGTGCCGGCAGGCGGATGAGGGGGCCTCGGCCACTAAAATATGAGGAGAAATAGTAATGAAGGCCAAACTCGGCATGTCGCCCATCGCATGGTGGAACGACGACCTTCCTGAGCTCAGCGACGACGTGTCCCTCGAGGAATGCCTGCGGCAGTCGCGCAGCGCGGGCTTTACCGGCATGGAAAAGGGCCGCCGCTTCCCGGAGGATCCCGAAGTGATGCTGCCCATCCTGCGCGCCGCCGACGTGACGCTCTGCGGCGGCTGGTTCTCGGGCACGCTGGTCAACGAGGAGCTTGCCGCCAACAAAGACCGCATCGCACCGATGATCGAGCTGTTCAAGGCGGTCAACGCGCCCTGCATCGTCTATGGCGAAGTCGGCCGCTCGATCCAGGGCGACCGCTCCAAGCCGCTCGCCACCAAGCCGCGTCTTTCCGACGACGAGATGAAGGCCTATGGCCGCCGCGTGACCGAGTTCGGCGAATGGTGCGCCGAGCAGGGAATGCCGCTTTCCTACCACCATCACATGGCCGCCGTGGTCGAAACCGAGCCGGAACTCGACGCCTTCATGCGGAATTCGGGCGAAGGCATTCCGCTGTTGCTCGATGCGGGTCACCTCGCCTTTGCCGGCGGCGACGTGCTGCGCGCCATCGACAATCACCATGCCCGCATCAACCACGTCCACGTGAAGGACATTCGAAAGCCCGTAGTCGATGGGCTGGACCGTAGCAAGCAGTCCTTCCTCGACGCGGTGGCGCTCGGCGCCTTCACCGTGCCGGGCGACGGCTCGCTCGATTTCGGCGCCATCGTCCAGCGGCTGGCCGACTACGGCTATGAGGGCTGGTTCGTGGTCGAGGCCGAACAGGACCCGCGCAAGGCCCCGCCGCAGAAGATGGCCGAGATCGGCCATGCCGAACTGATGCGTGTGATGACGGCTGCCGGATATACGGTAGAGACTGAAGGTTTTCCGAAGGGGTAAGCCTTCGAAACCGCCGGAGCGGAAGCCCCTCATCCGCCCTTCGGGCACCTTCTCCCCGCTGGGGAGAAGGGAAACGAGCCGGCACGGCAAAACCCTTCTCCCCAGCGGGGAGAAGGTGGCGGCAGCCGGATGAGGGGGCCGCATCCATATAATTCGTGAGGAGAACACCAATGCCAAACCTCAAGGTGAAACCATCGGGCACCAACGGCCGCGTCACCCACGTCACGCCGGAAAGCGCTGGCTGGACCTATGTGGGCTTCGACCTTCACCGGCTGAAGCCGGGCGAAACGGCGTCGGGCGAGACCGGTGAGCGTGAGGTCTGCCTCGTCTGGGTGAGCGGCAAAGGCAAGGCCAAAGCCGGGACGAAGGATTTCGGCGCGCTCGGCGAGCGGATGAACCCGTTCGAGGGGCCGCCGCATGCGCTTTACATCCCGATGAAGTCGACGTGGTCGGTGACGGCCGAGACCGATCTGGAGCTTGCAGTCTGCTCGGCCCCCGGCGGCGGCACCTACGAGGCAAAGGCGATTCTGCCGGGCACGCATCCGGCGCTCACGCGCGGCAAGGGCACGAATGTGCGCTACGTCAACAATATCATGCCGGAGGATGACGGATCGGCGCATTCGCTCCTCGTCGTCGAGGTGATCACCCCCGGCGGCCACACGTCTTCCTATCCACCGCACAAGCACGATCAGGACAACCTTCCGCACGAGAGCATGCTGGAAGAAACCTATTATCACCGCCTGAACCCGCCGCAGGGCTTCGCCTTCCAGCGGGTCTATACCGACGACCGTTCGCTGGACGAGGCAATGGCGATCGAAGACGGCGACGTGACGCTGGTGCCGAAGGGTTATCACCCCTGCGCCGCCACGCACGGTTACGACCTCTACTATCTCAATGTCATGGCCGGCCCGAAACGCATCTGGAAGTTCTACAATGCGCCGGAACACGAGTGGCTGCTGAAGGCCTGATTCGGGTGAATGCTTGCCGCGCCTGACGGCGCGGCATTGTCTCAAGCGGGCAACAGCCCGTATTGCCAGCCTCGGCTCCTTGCCAGCCGCGAGAGTACGACGCCTGCTAGGATGAACATGCAGGCTTCGGCAAAGACCGGCACCATCCAGATCCCCATTTCTCCGATAATCCTCGGCAGAAGAAACGTCAGGGGCAAAGTGAATACATAGGGTCGCGACAGGCCGAATATGGCCGCCCTTCTCGCATCGCCGATCGACTGGAAATATCCGGACAGGACGATCATCTGGCCGAACAGGAAATAGGCGCCGATCGTCCAGGGCAGGATACGCGAGACCTCGCCGATCACGATCGGATCGGCGACAAAGATAGCACCGATCCGATCCGCGAGCAGTTCAATCATCAGTTCCACTGCGGAGCAGTAGACCAGTGCAGAAAGGAGCGCGATCTGCAGGCTGCGCCCGACGCGATCCAAACGGCCGGCGCCGTAGTTGTTGCCGCATATCGTCTGGAAACCGATATTCAGGCCGAGCAGCGGCAGATAGGCGAAAGTCATGATGCGGGTGATGATGCCATAGGCGCCGACGGTCGCGACATAGTTCGACATTTCGAAGATCGAGAGATTGAGGATGACCGCCGCCGAGCCCAGCGAAATGCCGATGAAGCCGAGGCTCATCGGCGCGCCGAGGGCAATGATGCGGTGCCACTCCGCGACGTTGAACGCGCCTGCCGGTCGAAGCGCCGCAGGGCTATGCGAGCGATAGAGGAGAATGGCTCCAAGACAGATCGCCTGCGCGATCACGGAGCCGATCGCGGACCCCGCGACGCCCCAATGCATAACAGCCATGAAGAGCCAGTTCGCCAGGATGTTAAGCAGGGTCGACACCAAGGTTACCGCCGTCATGAAACCGATCTTGCCCTCGCAACGCAGCGCATCGATGTTCAGCGACAGGAAGAAGGCGACGGGTGAACATTCGATCATGATGGCCATGAATCGTGTGGCATTCACCGCGACCTGATGATCACCCGATGCGGCAGCATCGATGATGCCGGGACCCGCAAACCAGTAGATCCCGTTCAAAGCAACGATGAACAGAACGGCCAAGGCATGAGCCGCTGCGAATGTCCGGCGGGCACCGTCGCGATTTCCAGCCCCGAGTTGCCGCGCCAGGATGCTCGCCATGCCGTTCGACACAAGCGATTGCAGCGCGATGATCATCATCAGCTCCCCGGGAAAATCAGGGTAACGGCAGACAGAGCAGCCGGTCCGACATAGGCACCCAGGAAATAAGCGTCGACCACAGCGAAAAGGCCGCTGATCGTGGTGATCAGGACGATGGGCAATGCCGTGCGGGCGAAGACGGGCAACAGGCGGCCCGATAGAAAAATGTTCTCTTGGACAGTTTGTGTCATTTGGAAAATCCATGCGAACAGCAACTCGCGAAATGCGATGGCTGCCAAAATTGATCCATAGATGAAAGATCAGAGATCAAGCACGAGATGCGGCAGGCCGTTCGAGGTCTTGCGTGGAGACACGCCACTCGCGTCCACCTGCGCGTTGATGCGCTGGCGGAACGCCGAGAAGCTCTCGAATGTCACCACGTCCACCGGCTCGTCGAAATGAATGGTGACCTTGTGGAGTCCGCCGCCGGTCTCCGCAAGCGCCAGAACTGTGCCGGTGAAGGGCTGGTTCAGGTAGCGGCCTCGAACATGGGAGCCGACGGAAAGCGCGGCGATCGGTTCGGCATTCGGTCTGGTTGCGAGAGCGGAGAGCGTATTCCAATCACGCATGCCGTGCTGTTCGGCAACGAGTTCGAGTGCCGCACCGTGCGAGATTGCGGTGCCGCGCGTTGCCATCGCCTGACGCAGGCGCTTCGCCTGGGCCTTCAGCTCATTGATCGTGGGATAGGTCGTCGTCATGGGTTCAGCCTTTCGGAAGGCATGCCGTTTCGACTGCAAAAGGGAGCTCGCATTGCCGTCAGTCAGCATGCACCAATTGGCTGCGACGTGAATTTCGAGAACTTCACCATGGACTTTCATCCGCGAGCGGCAGGCGCCTCGAACCGGCGCCTGATATGGCGGAAGCGGCGTTGCCTGTCAAGAATGCCCCAGAATGGGATCGCCCGGCTCGCTCGGGATCACGAAATTGCAGGACTTTTCTGTCCCGCCACGCACAAGGCTCAAATTCTACTAATCCCGTTCAGCATCTGTCAGCATTCATGCGTTACCCTTCAACCGTACAACAAGCGGAGGCTGATATGGCCTTTCAGACGCACCTCAACGACGACAATAGCGAGCGGGAGAAATCGTATCGGGATTTCACGCTCGACCGGCCCGGCAAGATCATCTTCGTCGGCCATCACCTCAGCACCGGCACGCAGGTTCGCTGCCTTATCCGTACGATCAACCTCGCCGGCGCCGTCCTCGAAGTAAACCCGGGGATCGAGCTTCCGCACCATTTCTTCCTCGAGATCCTCGGCATCCAGGACGAGATCGGCTCGACCGTCGTCAAGCGAGAAGGCGAGCTGGTGACGATCAGCTTCAACATGCTGATCAATGCGGAATTCCTGCATCACGTGCTGCGCCTGAGCTTCGAGACGGACGTCTGACACGGTCTGGATGGCGGGCATCGTTGCGCGAGGCAAGCCGCACGATCACCGGCGCGAGCCATTGGAGGCCTTGCCATTCCGGCCCTTCGAGCGGGTCGGCTAGAGGGTCGTGGCGGTTTCTGTTTCTAATCTCCAGTTCGTTCCAGAGAACTACCCAGTTGAGAAGCATTGTCGGGTTCTCCATCTATCTGCCGGAGCACCTGAACTAAGCCTTCGCCGCAGCCGGATGTAGAGCCGCGGAAGAAAGGGGGTTTTCAAAAATGAAAGACGCGAGCTGGGACGACCTCCAACTCTTCTATCATGTCGCGACAGCCGGCGGGCTGTCAGCGGCTGCGGCCCAGACCGGCCTCAGCGCGCCGACGGTCGGCCGGCGCATGCTGGCGCTGGAGCGCGCGACCGGCCGCGCACTTTTTACACGCGGACCGACCGGCTACGGGTTGGCAAAGGACGGCACGGCGCTCCTGGAGCGCGTGCGCATGATGCAGGAAGCCGCGCAATCGATCTCCGACTGGCGCGGCGAAGTGCTTACGCTGCCGATCGTCTCAATGGCCGCCGATAGCTGGACATCCCGTTTCATTGCCGATCATCTGGCCAAGGTCTGGACGCCGAAAGACCGGTTCCGCATGTGTTACAAGACCTGCGATACCAGCGTCGATTTCACCTATCGTGAGGCGCATGTCGCCATCAGGCACAGACGTCCCGAAAGCGGCAATGTTGCGATCCGCCGCTCGGTGACGGTGTCGCACGCCGTCTATCAGGCGGCCGGCTTCGGCGGCGACAATTGCAACTGGATTTCGCTCGGCACCGATATTGCGATCACGCCCGCCGACAAATGGACGTTCGAGCAGCCGGACTACTGGATTACCGGCTGGACGAATACGCCGCACATGCTCTTCTACTTGATCCGCGGCGGTGCTGGCCGCGGTGTCCTGCCCTGCTTCATAGGCGATGCCGACCCCGGCCTCACGCGCGCCGGACCGATCATCGAACCCCTTACCTATGAGATGTGGATCACCGCCCATGACGACGAGCGCCAGCGGCCGGAAGTACGCGCGGTCATCGACAGGCTGGCGGCGCTTTTCAGCGAGAACGAGGATTTGTTTGCGGGACGAGAAAGCCAGCCATGAAAAGCGCGAGGGTTACCCGCGCTCTTTCGGCAGCGAACCGGTCAAGCAGCCAGGTGGCGCTCGATCTCCCCGACCGGCATATTGGTGTAATCCTTGGCGACCTCGGCGGAGAGAGCGGCTTGCACATCCGGGCTGAGGTTCGGCCGCAAGGTGCCGAGTGCCCTCGGCGGCGCCACCAGTATGATGTGATTGGCGTTCTTCTCATGGACGAGCTCATCCAGCTTTGCAGCGATTTGCCTGAGGAAATCGGCTTCCGCCTGCTCTTGCCAGCTCGTTTCCTCCATGGCGCTGGCGCTCGTGCCGTCCGGCGCATGTGCGCGTCCCGGCTTATCGGAGCCGAGCTCACGGTCCGGTTCGTTCGGGTGGCTCAGCGTTTCGCGTACCTGCAGGTTCATGAGCTCTGCATCGCCGGCATTCTGCATGATCAAAGCCTTCGCCCCATCGCAGACCACAACCCATGATTCCCATGGCACTCTGATGTCAGCCATTTTCGTTTCCTCTTGATGATTGTTCGAAGGCGAATTTGCTTCATCGACAGAGAGAAAACGTGCGGCAATTGAAAGAGTTCGGAGAAACCATGGATAAATGGAGCAGCGCTTCGTTCAAGCGCTCATGGAATGCACTGAAATGCAAAATCCGGTTTCGTTAAAATTGTCCCGATTTGTTTGACGAATACGAAAAACATTCATGTGACGCTATGCGACGGAACCAGTATGAGATTGTGTTCCAGGGGAGAGCCGCGTCATGCCCATGCTCCGAGCCACGCACCTTGCCACGGTCAAGTCGGAAGTTTACGACGTGCGGTGGGAACAGTTCAACGTGCGGCGCCCAGCGCGCATCGTCGCCGTCCGCCCCTGTTTGACAGGCATGTCGGTTCGAAGCGCGGAGATCCTCGATATTTCCCGCGGCGGCGCCACGCTCGCCGTCTCGTCTACCGCCGGCCTGCCGAAACACTACTATCTCAACATTCTCGGGCTCGCCTATCGCATCGGCTGCGCGGAAGCCTACCGCAGGAACGAGCGCATCAGCGTCCGCTTCATCAACACCATAGACCCGGAAGTCCTTCGACGCGTCGTGCGGGCCGACTTCATGGCGGGCAACATGGAAGCCATCGAAGCATACCGCGCGCCTCGCATCGAGCTGAGGCCATAAATCTTTCAAATGCTGGAGTGGTTTCCGGACCGGCCGTGGAATAATCGTCCTTGCCTTGAGGATGGCAACGCCTATTGTTGGCCGATTTTTCACATCTCCGGGAATCTGAAATTCGATGTCCGCTTTTTCGCGCTTCACGCCGCTGGTCAGCGCCCTCCCCTCCGCCGTTCCGTTTGTCGGGCCCGAGGCCATCGAGCGTCAGCAGGGTCTCAAGGTCGAGGCGCGCATCGGCGCCAATGAAAACGGCTTCGGCCCCGCGCCTTCGGTGCTTGCCGCAATCCGCGAACAGGCCGGCGATACGTGGAAATACAACGATCCGGAAAACTTCGATCTCCGCGAGGCGCTGGCCGCCCATCTCGGCGTGACGGCCGCCAATATCGCAATCGGCGGCGGCATCGACGAGCTTCTCGGGCAGATCGTGCGCCTGGTGATCGAGCCCGGCATGCCGGTCGTCACATCGCTCGGCGGCTATCCAACCTTCAACTTCCATGTGGCGGGTTTCGGCGGACGCCTCGTGACCGTGCCTTATTCCAACGACCGTGAGGATCTGGACGGTCTGCTCGATGCGGTGAAGCGTGAAAACGCCCCGCTCGTCTATTTCTGCAACCCGGACAATCCAATGGGAAGCTGGTGGGACGCGGACAAGATCGTCACCTTCGCCCGCGCCCTTCCGGAAACCTGTATGATGGTGCTCGACGAGGCCTATAGCGAAACGGGACCGGCAAGCGCCCCTCCCTCGATCGACTCGCTGATCGACCTGCCAAACGTCGTGCGCATGCGCACCTTCTCGAAGGCCTACGGTCTCGCGGGTGCGCGCGTCGGCTATGCCATTTCGACGCCCGGCACGGCCAAGGCCTTCGACAAGATCAGAAACCATTTCGGCATGAACCGGCTGGCGACTGCCGCAGCACTCGCCGCACTGAAAGACCGGGCCTATCTCACAGAAGTTGTCGGAAAGATCCACGCCGCCCGCGAACGGATTGCCGGCATCGCGCGAGCCAACCAGCTTTCGCCTTTAGCATCCGCGACCAACTTCGTGGCGATCGATGCCGGGCGCGACGGAACCTACGCCCGCTCAATCGTCGATGGGCTGATGCAGCATGGCGTTTTCATCCGCATGCCGGGCGTCGCGCCGCTCAACCGCTGCATCCGCGTCAGCGTCGGGCCGGAGAGCGATATGGCCCGCTTCGAAGAGGCCCTTCCCCAGGTCCTTCGCTCGCTGGGTTAAAACGGAAAAACCGCGCCGGCCTTGTTTCTGCCGGTCGCGGTTCCGTTTTCCGGGCGCGGGCACAACGCGCCCCGCCGGTTCCCTCTTTTTCGAGGTTGTTATTGTCTCAGTGGATCGTCATCCATTCGCGGGCGGCGCGCAGCGCTTCGGCGAGTTGCATCTTGTTCATCGATGCGGCGACATCGGCGCGAAGCTCGGCGGCGCGGTCGCTGCCCTTGATCGCGGCGATGTTCAGCCACTTGTGTGCAGCGACCAGATCGACCTCGCAGCCGCGGCCGGTCGCATACATCAGACCCATTTCGCAGAAGACGTCGGCGTTTCTGTCGCCACCCATGGTGGCCATTTCAGCATTGTGCATTTCAAAGCGTGCCATCGGTTTTATCCCTGTTTAGCCTGTTATCGGTTTGCCCTGTTTTACCTTCCGGGCCGTGCCGTCTGTCGCAGCTTTCGGTCCCTTCGGTCGGCGGGTTTGCCCCGCTCGTTTGATGGCTCCACTATGCCGCCTGGCTTTCAAAAAACGCCTAAAATGCATGATTAATTTGAGACAAACAAAGTGCAAACGCTTGGTAAAATTGGGTTTTCGTTAAACATCGGAATCCCTGCCTATTAAGGACTTTCCGCGAACTTTTACGAAAAGTTTACTTTTGAAAATAAAGCTTTCGTTCACCACGAAATGAGCTTGCAAGAAGAAAGCTGGAAATAATCCGGGGCAAAAGCAGCCTGAAAATCCGCCGTTTTAACCCCGGCGTCCTTTACCCTTACGTTCGCGTTAGTTACTTTGCGCGCAACGGACATGAGGGAGGGGATAATGATCCGAACGCTTATTCTGGCCGGCGCATTGGCGCTTTCGGCAAGCTTCGCCTATGCCGAGGAGCCTATCGTCGGCAACTGGAAGACGGTCGCCGGCGACACGGCGGTGATCGCCCCTTGCGGCGGCGGCTATTGCATAACGCTGAAGACCGGCAAGTTCGCCGGCAGGAAGATCGGAACGCTTGCAGGCTCCGGCGGCACATACAGCGGCGAGATCACCGATCCGAGCAATGACAAGACCTACAGCGGTTCGGGCACCGTGTCCGGCAATTCGCTGAAGATGAGCGGCTGCGTGCTCAAGGTCTTCTGCAAGTCACAGACCTGGACGCGGCTCTGAACAAAAAAAGCGCCCGGTCATCCGGGCGCTTTTCCAACTGCGCTTCCACACCTCAGCGGGCGCGCTGATTGAAAAGGATCTTCTGCGCTTCCTTGTCTTCGGCCAGATTGGCCTGACGTTCGCGCTCTTCCTTGCCGACGGCAATGCCCTTCAAGACCGCAGGTCGCTGATGCATACGCTCGAACCAGGCCTTCAGGTTCGGAAAATCGTTGAGGTCCTGTCCCTGCCGTTCGTAAGGGATGACCCAGCCGATGCAGGCCATGTCGGCGATCGAATATTCGCCGGCGAGATAATCCCGGCCTTCCAGCTGCTTGTTCATGACGCCATAGAGGCGGTTCACTTCGTTCGTATAGCGGTTGATGCCGTATTCGATCTTTTCCGGCGCATAGTTGCGGAAGTGGTGGGCCTGACCGGCCATGGGGCCAAGACCGCCGACCTGCCAGAAAAGCCATTCCTCGACCTGCACGCGCTTCCGCTCGTCCGTGGGATAGAACTGGCCGTATTTGCGGCCGAGATATTGCAGGATGGCACCGGATTCGAAGACGGAGATCGGCTCGCCACCGGGGCCGTCCGGATCGATGATGGCTGGCATGCGGTTGTTCGGCGCGATCTTCAGGAAGTCCGGCGCGAACTGCTCGCCCTTGCCGATGTTGATGTATTTCACCTCGTAGGGAACACCGAGTTCCTCGAGCATGATGCTGATTTTCCAGCCGTTCGGGGTCGGCCAATAGTAAAGTTCGATCGGTGCCGTCATGAAAATCTCCTTAGCGGGACTAAACACATAAGTAGCGAGAGACCGCCTTCAAGCAGTCAATCATTGTGAACGCCAAATGAACCGCGATCTCAGCGCCCGTTCAGACCGGGTGTGGCAGAACTTATCTCAACGATAGGGCGCACACAGGTTCAGGGATCACGGACGTGCTTATTCTGGCAAGACGGTTCACCGTCATTACACTCTTCATGGCGGTTTTCGCGATCACATTCTCGGCAGCCGTCGTACACGGCGGCGGGGGTGGCGGTTCGCAGTCGCATTTCGGCGCGAGCTACACCTGCCTCAATTCGACCAGCCCCTTCTGCAGCAACATGCGCTAAGATCAAGACTGCCTAATATTCTCCGATTGGTCACCGGGGCGTCGCTTGCTTGTTAACAACGGCAACCTATAATGCGCCATGAGCAAACGAATCTCACCTCTCGATATTTCCTCGCCACCTGCCTTTGAACCGCAAAGCTTCGATGATCCTGTAAAGGCCGTCGATGCGCTCACCGAGCTCTACGAACGCAATACAGCCTTCCTGATCGACAGTTTTGCGGAGCTCGCCAAGGGCGCGCCGATCACTTCGCGCTACCGCGCCTACTATCCCCAGGTCAGCATCGAGACGACCAGCTTCGGCCATGTCGATTCGCGTCTGTCCTATGGCCATGTGACGGCGCCGGGCGTTTATACGACAACCGTCACCCGGCCGAAGCTTTTCCGCCACTACTTGAGGCAACAGCTGGCGCTCTTGATGCGCAGCCACAATGTCCCGGTCGTCGTATCCGAATCATCGACGCCGATCCCGTTGCATTTTGCGTTTGGCGAAGGCGCGCATGTCGAGGCGTCGGCATCGGCCTTCATCGACATCCCGATGCGCGACCTTTTCGATACGCCTGATCTCAACACCACCGACGACGAGATCGCCAACGGCGAATACATTCCGCCGCCGGGCGAACCGTCGCCGCTTGCCCCCTTCACCGCGCAACGCATCGATTATTCGCTCGCCCGCCTCGCGCACTACACGGCAACCAGCGCGCAGCACTTCCAGAACTTCGTCCTGTTCACGAACTACCAATTCTACATGGACGAATTCTGCGCCTGGGCGCGCGAGATGATGGCCAAGGGGGGCGGCGAAGACGGCTATACGGCCTTTGTCGAGCCGGGCAATATCATCACCCATGCGGGATCCAGCCAGCCGGAGACAGACGTTACGCTCGCCCGCCTGCCGCAGATGCCGACCTATCATCTCAAGAAGAAGGGCCACGCCGGGATCACCATGATCAACATCGGCGTCGGCCCGTCGAATGCCAAGACCATTACCGACCACGTGGCCGTGCTTCGCCCGCATGCCTGGCTGATGCTCGGCCACTGCGCGGGCCTGCGCAACAGCCAGCGCCTCGGCGACTATGTTCTGGCGCATGCCTATATGCGCGAGGACCACGTGCTGGACGACGACCTGCCGGTCTGGGTTCCGATCCCGGCGCTTGCCGAAGTGCAGGTTGCGCTGGAAGCGGCGGTTGCGGAAATCACCGGCTACGAAGGCTTCGAACTGAAGCGCATCATGCGCACGGGGACCGTCGGAACGATCGATAACCGCAACTGGGAACTTCGCGACCAGCGCGGCCCCGTCAAGCGGCTCTCGCAAGCCCGTGCCATCGCGCTCGATATGGAGTCGGCAACGATTGCGGCCAACGGCTTTCGCTTCCGCGTGCCCTACGGCACGCTGCTTTGCGTTTCCGACAAGCCGCTGCACGGCGAGTTGAAGCTGCCAGGCATGGCAAGCGCCTTCTATCGCACCCAGGTCAACCAGCACCTGAAGATCGGCATCCGCGCCATCCAGAAGCTCGCGGCAATGCCGCCCGAAGCGCTGCATTCCCGCAAGCTTCGCAGCTTCTTCGAGACGGCGTTCCAATAACGATTATCTGGCTTCTGCCGATGCGACGCGATCCGCAAGCCGCTGCGGATCGACGTTGTGCGTGCTGGAGACCTGCAGCCCGGCAATGACGGCTGCAAAGACAGCGAATGCGGCGACCAGCCGCACAAGAACCTCTCGAATATCCGCGTGGTAAAGCACGTCCAGCCTCTCGGCCCTTCGCCGTGCGCAGATGAAATTCGTGATGGCGACTTCCAGGATTCCCATGTCCGTGCTCCTCGATGTGATCGATGGAGCCTTGTCGAATGCGCGTCCGCCATTTCGACAATAGAGCGCGAACAAAGATTTTTTCCTTTGCTGTCGAATTCCGCCTAGTCTCTTCGTCAACAGGCTGTGAGAGGCAGCCGGGAGGACGTCAGCAATGAAATATCTGTGCCAGGTTTGGTTCGAGCCTTCGGCGCTCGAGCGCATGACGGAGGAAGAGAAGAAGACCCTCGACAGGGATTCGCTCGGATACGACGAGGACCTCGCCGCAAGCGGCCATATGATCCATGCGGAAGCCCTGCAGTCGCCGGAAACGGCCGTGACCGTACGCGTCCGCAACAGCGAAATGTCGGTCACCGATGGCCCCTATGCGGAGACCAAGGAACAACTCGGCGGCTTCATTCTCATCGAAGCCAAGGATCTGAACGACGCGATCCGCGTTGCGGCGGGTATTCCGCTTGCCAAACTGGGCAGCATCGAGGTCCGCCCGATCTACGATTTCAAGAACGGTTAGGAGGCGCCTATGAAGTTTCTCTGCCAGATCTGGTTCGACACGGAAAAGAGCAAACTCGTGCCCCAGGAAGAGTGGGATGCGCTCACCCAAAGATGCATCGAGAGCGATGATCGCTGGCGTGACAGTGGGCATCTGCTGACCGCCCTCGCCCTGCGAAATCCGTCGACGGCGATGACGGTCCGCAGGCATAACGGTGCCCTATCGGCGACCGACGGCCCCTTTGCCGAAATCAAGGAACATCTCGGCGGCTTCGTGCTGCTCGAAGCCAGGGACATCGACGAGGCGACAGAAATCGCCTCGGCTTTTCCGATCGTGGAATATGCCTCGATCGAAGTGCGACCGGCCTATTCGATCAAGGACGGGGAATGAAAGATGCGCTATATTTGCTTGATCTATAATTCCGCCGACGTCGATGGCACGCTGACGCCGAAGGAAACCGACGAGATCGTCAGAGCGCATTTCAGCTTCGACGAGGAGCTTCGCCGCAAAGGCATCATGATCCATGCGGATGCGCTGGAGATGCCGGAAAAGGCGACGGTGCTCAGGGTTCGCAACAATGCCCTGCAGGCAACCGATGGGCCCTACGTCGAAACCAAGGAGCATCTTGCCGGCCTTTACGTCATCGAAGCGCCTGATGATGTGGCGGCGAAGGCGATTGCCGCGCGCATCCCTTCGGCGCGTGTTGGTGCCGTGGAACTGCGGCCGGTGCGTATGCTGACTTTACCGGAGTAGCGCTTGGAGAAACTGATCGAGGACATCTACCGGTCGCAATCGCGCAGGGTGCTGGCAACGCTCATCCGCCTGCTCGGAGATTTCGACCGTGCGGAGGAAGCGCTGCACGACGCCTTTGCGGCAGCAGCGCGCATATGGCCGCGCGATGGTGTTCCCGCCAATCCTTTCTCATGGCTTGTCTCCACCGGTCGCCACAAGGCGATCGACCATCTGCGCCGCCGCTCGCGCTTCGATGCGTCGCTCAAGGATATCGAAGACAGCCTTTACAGCGAAGCCGGGGCTACGGAGATCGGCGACATGGAGCTCATTGGCGACGACATGCTGCGGCTGATCTTCACCTGCTGCCATCCGGCCATTCCGGCCGACGCGCAGATGGCGATGGCGCTTCGCGAAGTCTGCGGGCTGACGACCGAGGAGATCGCACACGCATTCCTCGTTTCGGCCCCGACGGTCGCCCAACGCATCGTTCGGGCCAAGAGCAAGATCCGTTCAGCCGGCATTCCCTACGAAGTTCCCGACCTCGATGAACTTCCCGAACGGCTCGACCGCGTTCTGCATGTCATCTACCTGGTTTTCAACGAGGGCTATTCCGCCTCCTCGGGCGCAGAGGTGACGCGGACGGATCTGACTGGCGAGGCGATCCGGCTGGCGAGGCTGGTGGAGGAACTTCTTCCGCATCCCGATGTCGCCGGTCTTCTTTCGCTGATGTTGCTGCAGGATTCCCGCAGCCTTGCGCGGCGCGGCGAGGATGGCAGTCTGATCCTGCTTGCCGAGCAGGATCGATCGGCTTGGGATCCGCGGAAGATAAAGGAAGGCTTGAGGCTCTTGCGGCGGGCGATGGAGCCCGACGAAATCGGGCTTTATACCGTCCAGGCGGCCATCGCCGCCGAACATGCCAAGGCCCAAACGCCGGAGGCGACGAATTGGCCCCGGATTGCCGCCTGCTACGATCTGCTGATCGAAGCACAGCCTTCGCCGGTTGCCGAACTCAATCGCGCCGTGGCGATTGCAATGTCGGAGGGACCGCAGAGAGGGCTCGAGCTCATCGAGGGCATCATGGAATCCGGCAAACTCGGCAGCTATCATCTGGCGCATTCCGCACGCGCCGATTTCCTGCGGCAGCTGGACCGCAGGGAGGAATCGATCGCGGCTTACGAACGCGCCCTCTCGCTCTGCCATCAGGGACCCGAACAGGCTTTCCTGCGAAAGAGGATCTCAGAGCTGACGGCGGCGCCCGAGCGGCAGTGAGATCGCCGTTCCCGTCAGGGCGGAGACGATAATCAGCAAGTGTGCATTAATGCTCGCCTGGGCGAGCGCGGCGAGCGCCGCCTTCCCGCTCGAAGCGCCGAAGGCGACTGCGCCGGCGGTTATCCCCGCCGGATAGGTGCCGACGCCCCCCGGCGCATGGACCGGCAGCACCGAGGAAAGCTCGCCACCGAGCGCTCCGCCGAAACTTGCCGTCAGCGGCAGAACGCCCATGAGGCTGAGCGCCCAGGCGAGCACGACGACCTTCACCAGCCAGTTCACCGCTGTCATGGCCCAGGCACGTGCGAATGCAACGCCATTTACGGGCAGGCCGTTTTCGATCTCGGAAAGGAAGTGTTGCGCCTTGGCGGGAAAGAGCTTGAAGCTGATGCGCAGCAACGGTTTGCGCACAAGAAAGGCCCCAACCGGCAGCAACAGAAATGCAGCCCACAAGACCCAGGCAAGGACAGCATCCGGAGCGGCTACCGCAATCCCCATGCCTGCTGCGGCAAGCAGCGCGTGCAGGTCGAGCAGGCGCATGACAAGAAGTGCGGAGGTCCCCCGCGTCAGCGGAATGCCAAACTCCGTGCGCATGAGAACCGGAAAGCTCGTCTCGCCGGTGCGGAACGGCAGCATGATATTGAGCAGATTGTGAATCTGCGTCACGCGGAAAAGGGCGCGAAACTGACCTTTCGTCTCCCGCGGGAAATAGTCGAGAATGCGCCATGTGCGCAGGAAGTAGGTGCTGGTCAGCAATACAAGCGCCACGAGGATCGGGATGACGCCGACGGCCGCCCATTGAGCGATGATTACCGACCACCCCCAAAACCATTCGATGAAAAGCGCATAGGCAGCGACGATCGCGACTGTGAGCAGCGTCATGCGATTGCGCGCAAACCAGGATTGTCGGCTAGCGCCAACCGGAGAGTTCATGTACTAGGCTTCCTGACTTCAGCGGTCCCAAATGCCGCTCGACTGGCCATGACGGCCTTTTAGGAGCAATAAGAGTTGCAGACAACGTCCGAGTCGCTTCAAAGCGCAAATGATCTGATCCAGTCGCTTGAACTTTCGCTTGTGGTGCCGGTGTTCAACGAAGAGGAAAGTGTCGGCCCGCTCGTCGAGCGGATATGCGATGCGATGTTGGCCTACCCCAGCCGGTGGGAACTCATCCTGGTCGATGATGGCAGCACCGATGCGACCCTCGTCAACGCCCGCAAGTATGTAGGACGTGAAGGCCTTACGCTCAGGATCGTGGAGCTGCAGCGCAATTTCGGCCAGACCGCCGCAATGCAGGCCGGCATCGACACGGCGCAAGGCCGGCTGATCGCGACGATGGACGGCGATCTGCAGAACGATCCGAAGGACATTCCGTCGATGGTCTCCGAACTGGAGCGCCGCGAACTCGACCTTTTGGTCGGCTGGCGCAAGAACCGCAAGGACGGGTTGCTGCTTCGCAAGATTCCATCCTGGTGCGCCAACTACCTGATCGGCCGCATCACCGGCGTGAAGCTCCACGACTACGGCTGCAGCCTGAAGATCTACCGTGCCTCGATCATCAAGCAGGTGAAGCTGATGGGCGAAATGCACCGCTTCATCCCGGCCTGGGTCGCAGGCGTCGTCCCAAGCTCGCGCATCGGCGAAAAGGCCGTGACCCACCATGCCCGCCAGCACGGCCAGTCAAAGTATGGCATCTCACGCACCTTCCGCGTGATCCTCGACCTGCTGTCGGTGATGTTCTTCATGCGCTACAAGGCGCGGCCCGGGCATTTCTTCGGCTCTCTCGGCCTTGGTATCGGGGCGATCGCCGCGCTGATCCTGCTCTACCTCTTCTTCGACAAATTCATTATGGGCAACGATATCGGCACACGCCCGATGCTGATGGTCGGCGTCGTCCTCCTGCTATCGTCGGTGCAGTTGATCACCACCGGCATTCTGGCGGAAATGATTGCGCGCACCTACTATCGCGACGACGCGTCGCCGAACTACATCGTGCGGCAGATTTTCGATGGAAGCGACGTTTGACAAACGGCGAGGCGACTCGCTGACGCAACGTTTTGGCAGGACGATCGGCAGCGCGAGCGCGCTGCTGGCCATCTATTTCCTGTTGAACATCGCGCTTCGCGCCGCCCTGCCGCATTCCCTAGAACTCGACGAGGCGGAGCAGACCTTCTACTCGCAATATCTGCTGGCAGGCTACGGGCCGCAGCCGCCGTTCTATAACTGGCTGCAATATGCGATCATGTCCGTTGCGGGTCCGTCGATCTGGGCGCTGAGCATTCCGAAAAACCTGCTGCTCTTTCTGTGTTACGTCTTCTATGGCCTCGCCGCGCGTGAAGTGCTGAAGAGTCCGGTGCTTCAGGCGGCCGCGATGCTTGCGCTGATCACCCTGCCGCAGGTTTCCTACATGGCGCAGCAGGACCTGACGCATACGGTCGCACTGCTGTGCGCGACATCGCTCTTCCTTTTCGCCTTCTTCCGGACACTCAAGCGTCCGACCGTGCTGAGCTATCTCGTTCTCGGGATCGCGACCGGGATCGGCGTTATCTCGAAATACAATTTCGCACTGATGCCGTTCATTGCAATTGCCGCCGCGATCCCGGACCGGGAGTGGCGGCGCCGGATCTTCGACTGGAGGATTTTGCCGGCATTGACAGTCGCACTGGCGATCACATTGCCGCATCTCCTCTGGCTTTACGGGAACATCGAACTGGCGTCCGCCGGCACGCTGAGCAAGATGATCGATAGCGGAGAAGGGAATGGTGCTTTCCAAGCGGCCGAAGGCCTGCTCTCGCTTGTCATTGCGATCGTCGCGTTCGCCGCCCTCCCCGTCGCCATTTTTGCTGCCGCCTTCCGGCGCGATTTTCTGCGGGCGCTTTCGGCGGGTGATCGATGGACGCGGCTGATGGAGCGGATGATCATTATTAGCCTCATCGCGATCGTCGTGGTGATCCTGGTAACCGGCGCGACCCATATCCGCGAACGCTGGCTTGATCCGTTTCTGCTGGTCCTTCCCCTCTATTTCTTCCGCAAGCTCGAAGTGGCGGGCGGCGATTTCTCGCTTGGCATCAGGCGTTTCCTGGGCTCTGTCCCCGTGCTGATGACGCTCGTGATGGTCATACTTGCCGCAAGGGTCGCCGGAGCGGAATACATCGGTTCGTATACGAAGCTGAACGTTCCCTTCGCGGACTTCGCCAAGACGGTGACCAAACAGCGGCGCCCTGCCCTCATCATCGCGAGCGACAGATGGCTCGGCGGGAATCTTCGGCTTCAATGGCCGGACGTACCGGTCATGATCTCCGGCTTTCCCGGTCCGGGCATCCCGGTGGACGCTACCGCGGAACGACCGCTGCTTTTCGTCTGGCGCGGACCGACTCCGAAGGATGCGGCAATGCCGGCCGGCCTGTCGACGTGGCTGAAGAACAGCGGCATCGAACCGGATGAGATCGGCACGCTTGCGCTTCCCTACCACTTCGGCAAGGACGGCGACACGTTTGCGCTCGGCTACGCCTGGCTTGAACGGAAATGAAATGACCGAGCGCAGCTACGCGACCCGCCAGATCGATATGCGATGGGTTTTTGCCCTGCTTGCCGCATATTTTTTGGTCCAGATCGCGGTCCGCATAGCGATGCCGCCGACGCTCGGGCTTGATGAAGCGGAGCAGTCCTTCCGCTCGCAATGGCTTGCCGCTGGCTATGGTCCCCAGCCGCCGTTCTATAACTGGCTGCAATATGCCGCCTTTTCGCTCAGCGGCGTCTCGCTGCTGTCGCTGGCCGTTGTCAAGAATACGCTGCTGTTTGCCTCCTACGTCCTTTACGGCCTCACGGCCCGGATGATCCTGAAGAGCAGCATGCTCGCGGCAATCGCGATGCTCGGGCTTCTGACGCTTCCGCAGATCGCGTTCGAAATGCAGCGCGACCTGACGCACACGGTCGCCGTGTTCTTCTCCGGCTGCCTGTTTCTTTACGGATTTGTCCGCTCGCTCAAAAAGCCGGACATGCTGTCATATTTCGTGGCGGGCGTCGGCCTGGGCATCGGCCTGCTGTCGAAATACAATTTCGCCCTCCTGCCCGCCTCGGCGCTTCTGGCGGCGTTGCTCGACCCTGAGATGCGCAAGCGCGTTTTCGACTGGCGCACGGTGGTGACCGCCGTCGCTGCGCTCGTCATCACCCTGCCGCATCTCTTCTGGCTCAAGGACAACCTCGGCTTCGCCACAGCCCGGACACTGGAGAAACTGACGGACAGCGGCAACGCGAGCTACCTCGTGCAGGTCGCGATGGGCTCCGGCTCACTCATACTGGCCGTGATCGGCTTTTGCGCCGTGGCAATGCTGGTCTTCGCGATCGCGTTCGGCAAGCCGTTTTTCTCGGCCGTCTCCGGCAGATCGGAATGGACGCGGCTCTTCGAGCGCATGATGCTCTTTGCCATCCTCGGCATCCTCCTTCTGGTCGTCTTCGGCGGAGCAGCCCATGTCAAAGACCGCTGGCTGGTTCCACTCTTCTTTGTCGCGCCCCTTTATCTCTGCCTGAAAATCGAGGCGTCGAACGTCCATGTTCCGAATGCCTTGCGGCGCCTCATGCCGATCATCGCGACGATCATGATCGCAGTTCCCGGGATCCTCTTCGGTCGTATTGCGGCGGCAAGTCTCAACGGCGATTATGAGCGCCTGAATACGCCCTATGCGCGGCTTGCCGCCGCACTCCGGCAACAGGGCGAACCGAGTGCGATTGTGGCGGAAAGCAGCCTCCTTGCCGGAAATTTGCGGAAGGATCTCCTGCCGGTCACCGTGATTTCACTGGACTACCCGGGGTTCACGCCTGCAGTCCCGATCTCGAAACAGCACCCAATTCTCATCGTCTGGCAGTTGGGTCGAAAAGAAGGCGGTGCCCTACCCGCTAAAGCTGCCGAATGGCTGAGATCGGTTGCGGAGTTGACCGGCGTCACGCCCAAAGTTTCGACGATCGAGATTCCATATTACTACGCCCACAACGACGATTCCTACCGTTTCGGCTACGCGTGGGTCGCGCCTGCCGATTAGGGTCTCAAATCAGCCCAAGCAGCATCGAGGGCGATCTTTGCGATCCGCGCCATTTCGTCCACTTCCTCGTGGCTGATTACCAGCGGCGGAGACGCCAGCATACGGTCGGCGGTCGCTCGCAACACGAGACCGTTCGCGAGCGCATGGTTGCGGATCAGGGCACCGATCGCGTCGGGCTTTTCGAAGCGAGTGCGCGTCTTCTTACTGGCCGTCAATTGCAGGCCACCCATCAGGCCGATGCTGACGGCTTCGCCGACGAGGTCGTGGTCTTGGAGGGCGCTCCAGGCGTTGCCGAAATATGGGCCGATGTCGTCGCGGACGCGATCGACCAGCTTTTCCTCCTCGATGATGCGCAGGTTTTCGAGTGCCGCCGCGGCGCAGACCGGGTGGCCGGAATAGGTGAAGCCGTGGTTGAACTCGCCGACCTCGTTGATCAGCACATCGGCGATGCGATCGCTGACGAGCACGCCGCCGATCGGCAGATAACCCGACGACAGGCCCTTGGCGATCGGCGCGAAATCGGGCTCGACGCCGAAATACTGATGGCCAAACCATTCGCCCAGCCGCCCGAAACCGCAGATCACTTCGTCGGAGACGAGCAGGATGTTGCGGGCCTTGCAGATGCGGGCAATTTCCGGCCAATAGGTCTCCGGCGGGATGATGACGCCCGCAGCACCCTGGATCGGCTCCGCCGCGAAGGCGGCGACATTGTCTTCGCCCAGTTCATCGATCTTCGCCTCCAGTTCGCAAGCGACCTTGAGGCCGAACTCGGCAGGCGAGAGATCGCCGCCTTCGCCATACCAATAAGGCTGGCCGATATGGGCGATGCCTGATATCGGCAGATCGCCCTGCTCGTGCATGTATTTCATGCCGCCCAGGCTGGCGCCGGCGACGGTCGAACCGTGGTAGCCGTTCTTCCGGGCGATCACGATCTTCTTCGAGGGCTTGCCGACCGCGCTCCAGTAGACGCGCGCCATGCGGAACCAGGTGTCGTTCGCTTCCGATCCCGAGCCGGTGAAGAAGACATGGTTGAAGCGCGGACCGGCATGCGACGTCACCTTCTCGGAGAGCAGCGTCGTGGGTATGGTCGTGGTGCCGAAGAAGGTGTTGTAGTAGGGCAGCTCATTCATCTGCCGCATGACGGCATCGGCGATCTCCTTGCGGCCATAGCCGACATTGACGCACCAGAGGCCAGCAAAACCGTCCAGATACTTCTTGCCCTGGCTATCCCAGATGTAGACGCCCTCGCCGCGCTGGATGATGCGCGTGCCGTCGGCGTTCAGCTTCTTCATGTCGGAGAAGGGATGCAGATGATGGGCGGCATCGATGGCGGCGAGATTTGAGAGCGGGTAAGTATCGGACATGATTTGCAAAACACCCTCTGAGATTGAAAGGCTCGTCTCAATGAGCTACGACCTTGGCCTTGTCCGAGGGGATTTTCAAGATCATGACGGCTGACATCGTGCACGGCAAAGCTGCGGAGGGCGAACCGCGGATCGAGATCCTGATCGTCGGCATGAACGGGGACCTGCGCGGCAAGCAGATCCCCCTCGACGCGCAGAAGAAAATCTGGGCGGGCGAAGTGCGCCTGCCCACCTCGACGCAATCGCTGGATATCTGGGGCGACGACAACGACGACATCACCGGTCTGTCCCTGACGATCGGCGATCCGGACGGCAACTGCTTTCCCGATGCGCGCAGCCTTGCACCGATGCCCTGGGCGCCGGAAGGCTCGCTGCAGGTGCTCGCCACGATGCACGAACTCGACGGCAGCCCGAGCTTCATGGATCCGCGGGCAATCCTGGCCGCCGTGCTGAAGCGCTATGATGAGCGCGGTCTCACGCCGGTCGTCGCGACGGAGCTCGAATTCTACGTGGTGGAGCCGGACTGGCGGGACACCGGTCGGCCTTCGCCGCCGAAGAGCCTCAGCTATCGCGGCGAGCCGAACGGTTTCCAGCTCTATGACATGAGCGCCGTCGATGCGCTCCATGACTATCTCCAGACGGTGCGTGCCTATGCCAAAGCGCAGAACCTGCCGGCGGATGCGACGACGGCCGAGTTCGGCCCCGGACAGTTCGAGATCAACCTGCTGCACCGGCCCGATGCCCTGGCGGCCGCCGACGACTGCATTTACCTCAAGCGCATCGCCGAACAGGCGGCGCGCAAGCACGGCTTAAAATCGACCTGCATGGCCAAGCCCTATTCCGACCACGCCGGTTCGGGGCTGCATGTGCATGCCAGCATCATCGACAAGGATGGCCGCAACATCCTCGACGCGAAGGGCGGAGAGCCGAAGAGACTGAAATCCGTCTGTGCCGGACTGCTCAACACGATGCAGGAGGCGCAGCTGATCTTCGCGCCCTTCGCCAACTCCTATCGCCGTTTTCAGCCGGGCTCCTTCGCCCCGGTCGATCTAACCTGGGGCACAGGACACCGTGGCACGGCAATCCGGATTCCCGACGCCAACGGGCCGGCAGCGCGCATCGAGCATCGCGTCGCCGGGGCGGATGCCAATCCGTATCTGCTGCTCGCGGCAATTCTCGGCGGAATGCTGCTCGGCCTCGACAACGAGCTTGATCCCGGCGAAGAGACGACGCCGTCCCATGTCCCGGAGAATACGGAACGGCTGACGCATGATTTTCTGACGGCGGTCGAAGCCTTCCGCGCGTCGCCCTTCATCAAGGATGCCTTCGGCGAGCGCTATCAGAAGCTCTATGGCGACACGAAATACAAGGAGGCGCTGGCCTATCTGCGTACCGTGTCGGATTTCGACTACCGGACCTATCTGCCGCGAATTTAGAGCCACGCAGCCGGTTCGCGGCGTTCGGCCTCTTCCATCTGCGAGGCAAGGCCCTGTTTTACGAGCACCTTCAGTTCCTCGGGATGCAGCTTGATGAAAACGTCGCGCTCGAGCGGCAGAAGCTCGCCGTCCATGACACAGTTTGCCTTGGCACGCAGCTTGGGGAAATGGAGATGGACTTCCGCCGGATGCATGATCATCACGTCGGCATTTTCCCTCACTTTGCCTCTTAGCAGATCGACTGCCAAGCGTGCGACGCCAAGCGGTTTCAAGGGGTTGGCGGTATAAAAACCCAGTTCGCCGCTGGTGAGGCTGTCTGCATAAAGCAGGGCGTTCGCGCCGAAGGGGTTGTTTGACACCGAGACGGCGGATACCCGTCGACGCTCGTGAACGCCGGCCGCTTCAAAATCGACCTCGAATTCGGGCGGATTCAGAATGACGCCGAAGGCTGCACGGACGCTGGCGCGCATCTTGCCGAGGCGGGAGCGGTAACTAAAGGAGTTGCGGTAGCGCACCATACGCGCGTGCAGCCCCGCCGAAAACTGGTGGATGAAGGGCCGGCCGTTGGCGCTGGCAATGTCGACGTGATCGACTTCGCCAAAGGCCAAGGTATCAAGCGCCTGCCAGATATCGAGCGGGACCTTCAGTGAGCGGGCGAAAAGGTTCATGGTGCCGGCGGGGATCACGCCAAGGGCGACACCGTTCTTCCAGGCGATCGAGGCCGCTGCCGAAATGGTGCCGTCGCCGCCGCCGGCAACGATGCCGTCGATGTCGTCGCGCCGGGCAGCGCGCTCCATAGCGGGAACGATCTCCCTGCCGGAAAAGACGATGGCCTCGAAGTCATGCCCCGCTTCCCGGAAGGTCGCCTCCGCCCGCTTCTCATAGGCCTCCATATCCGTGGTTCTGAAGGTACCGCCGTCTTTGTTGAAAAAACCTACAAGCTTCATCAGGCGTGCTGCTCCCGCATCGCGCGTCTCAGTCCTGTGTGCGTAAGTTGGTCTGAGCCTCTTTCATTTCAAGCGCCGTGTGCCCGCGGCGAGGCAGGTCCGCGAAACGCACAAACGCAAATATTGCAACGGACATATGCAGATAGCAGGACGCTGCACTGCAAAAAACGCACTCGACGCTTTGCGGGCAATCAGGGATAGAGTGGAAGATGGAGGTACGTACCTCCCTTCCCGCCATAGCCCGGCCAACCGTCCTGCGAACACGAAGCTTCCGGATCGTTTGCCATTGAGACATGCCTCAGGAGCTCCCGTGAGCCAGATCGCCGTAGACGATTCCATCGATTCCAGTCCGGTTTCCGAAGCCCCCTCGCCCATGGCAGTCGCGCTGGTGCAGCTGGCGCTCGCCTGTGGCGGCTTCGGCATTGGCACGGGTGAGTTCGCAATCATGGGCCTGCTGCCGAATGTGGCCGATACTTTTTCGGTCACGACACCGCAGGCCGGTTATGTCATCAGCGCCTATGCGCTCGGCGTCGTCATCGGCGCTCCGGTGATTGCGGTCCTTGCGGCCAAGATGGTGCGCCGTTCGCTGCTTCTTCTGCTGATGGGCATTTTCGCTGTGGGCAATATTCTAAGCGCCTTAGCGCCGACCTTCGAGAGCTTCATCATACTGCGTTTCATCACCGGCCTTCCGCATGGCGCCTATTTCGGCGTCGCCGCGATTGTCGCCGCGTCGATGGTGCCAGTGCACAAGCGAGCCCGCGCCGTCGGCCGGGTAATGCTCGGCCTTACGATCGCAACCCTGCTCGGCACGCCACTCGCAACCGTCTTCGGCCAGTCGCTTGACTGGCGCGTCGCCTTCACGTCGGTAGGCGTCATCGGGCTCGTGACAGTGGCGCTCATCTGGTACTACGTGCCGCGTGATCAGGTGGATGACGGCGCAAGCTTCCTGCGCGAACTCGGCGCCTTCCGGCGGCCGCAAGTCTTGCTGACGCTCGGGATCGCAGCGGTCGGTTATGGCGGCATGTTCGCGATGTTCAGCTATATCGCCGGCACCACGATGAAGGTCGCGATGCTGCCCGAAAGCATGGTCGCTGTGATGATGATCCTCTTCGGCCTCGGCATGAACGCCGGCAACATCGTTGGCTCCTGGCTCGCCGACAAATCGATCATGGGCACAATCGGCGGCTCGCTGGTCTTCAACATCGTCGTGCTGACGCTGTTTTCGCTGACCGCCTCAAGCCCGTTCATGCTGGCGCTCTGCGTCTTCCTCGTCGGCTGCGGCTTTGCCGCCGGTCCTGCCCTGCAGACCCGGCTAATGGATGTTGCGGCCGATGCGCAGACGCTTGCCGCCGCCTCCAATCACTCCGCCTTCAACATCGCCAATGCCCTCGGAGCCTGGCTCGGCGGTCTGGTCATCGCTTGGGGCTACGGCTTTGCAGCCACCGGTTATGTCGGCGCGTTCCTGTCGTTCCTCGGAATGTTCGTGTTCGCCGCCTCGCTACGCCTCGAGCGCCGCAACGGAAGCGCATGACGGATCGCGCAGCTCCATGCCCTCGGGGCGGCAGAAGACATATTCGTCGCCCCAGGCCGCCAGCGCACGAATGACCGGCTTCAGCGTTTCGCCGAGCGGGGTCAGCGCATATTCCACGCGCGGCGGCACGACCGGATAGACGGTGCGCGAAACGAGACCGGATTCTTCCAGTTCGCGCAACTGCTTGGTGAGCATCCGCTGCGTCACTGCCGGGAGCTTGCGGCGCAGCTCGTTGAAGCGCAGCGTTCCATCCATCAGATGGAACAGGATCACGCCCTTCCACTTTCCATCCAGATAGCTCAGCGTTGCTTCGACTGGGCAGCCGGGGAAATTCTTCGTCAGCTTGGCGCGGGGCAGCGACATTCGACAGTATCCTTTTTGGTACTACGTACAGAATTTGTGCATTCTTGCGCTTATAGAGCATAAGACGCATCTAGCCTCCGTGCAACGAACACAGGAGTTTCCCCATGCGCGCCGTCGCCTACAAGACCCCGCAGCCCATTTCCGCCGAAACCTCGCTGATCGACGTCGACCTGCCGGTGCCGGAAGCGATGGGACACGACCTGCTCGTGGAGATCAAGGCCGTTTCCGTCAATCCGGTCGACACGAAGGTGCGCGCCGGCGTGGCGCCCGCTGCCGATGAACTCAAGGTGCTGGGCTGGGATGCCGCCGGCATCGTCAAGGCCGTCGGGCCGGATGTCACGCTCTTCAAGGCTGGAGACGAAGTCTATTATGCTGGCGCGATCAATCGCCCTGGCTCGAATGCGGAGTTTCATCTCGTCGACGAGCGCATCGTCGGTCGCAAGCCGAAAAGCCTGGATTTCGCCGCCGCTGCCGCCCTGCCGCTGACGTCGATCACCGCCTATGAGACGCTGTTTGACCGGTTGAAGGTTCAAGATCCGGTGCCCGGCGCGGCACGTTCGTTGCTCGTCATCGGCGGTGCTGGTGGCGTCGGCTCGATCACCATCCAGATCGCCCGAGCCCTGACAGACCTGACGATCATCGCGACCGCTTCCCGTCCGGAAACGAAGGAATGGGTCAAGGAACTCGGCGCGCACCATGTCGTCGATCACTCGAGGCCGATCGCGCCGCAGATCGCGGAACTCGGCATCGGCGCGCCGGGTTTCATCTTCTCGACCACCAATACGGATTCTCACATCGTCAACATCGTCGAGGCGATCGCGCCCCAGGGCCGCTTCGCCCTGATCGATGATCCGAAGGTGCTCGATGTCGTGCCGTTCAAGCGTAAATCGGTTTCGGTGCACTGGGAGCTTATGTTTACCCGGCCGCTCTTCTCGACACCGGATATGATCGAACAGCATAAGCTGCTCAACCAGATTTCCGAGCTTATCGATAGTGGCAAGATCCGCACGACGCTCAGCGAAACCGTCGGTACGATCAACGCAGCCAACCTGAAGAAGGCGCATGCGATGATCGAGAGCGGCAGGATGAAGGGCAAGGCTGTTCTCGCCGGCTTCTGAACCGGAAACATCCGGTAAATCATGTTCTCAAAGAATGCCGCGCCTGACGGTGCGGCATTCTGCCATTAACCATCTATCCTAGTTGACTTTTTCAGTGTTCAGGACCACGTAGTATGACACGCGGATGACGCTCGTCAGCCGCGGATATCAACGGAGCCATCAATCAGATGCCAAGCGACAGTAGCAGTCGATTGCCTTTGCCGTACGCGGCCCTTTCGCGCTAACCTGGTTGCTCCGGGCTCGCCCGATCGGACGCTACGGCGGATCGACGGAAAGGCGAGCTAATGAACTTCAATCGCTTCCCCCTGCGGGCAGGGCATGCCGCCCGTTTCTTCGCCAGCGACAGCCTCGGAGCGGTCACCACCGCAGAGCGCGTCGAGCGTTTGAACGGACTCGAAATCCCGGAGGCAGCGGCCATCCTCGCTACGCTTCCGCAGCAGAAGGCCGTCCGTATTCTCGGCAGGCCGGAACTGCACAACGCTGCCGCAATCCTCGCCGAAATGCCGGTCGAGCATGCCGCGCGGCTGCTGAACTCTACCGCGAACGACCGCGTCGCCGACATCTTCCATGAGCTGGACGAGGATTCGCGCGCCACCCTTTTCGCGAAACTCGACCGCCCCACGGCGCTCGCCGTAAAGCACCTGATGGGCTACCCGCCGCGCACGGCAGGCGGCATCATGACGACCGAGTTCGTCAGCGTGCCGGATAGCTGGACCGTCCAGCAGACGCTCGACCACGTTCGCCGGGTCGAACGCTCACGCGAGACAGTTTATGCGATCTACGTCCTCGACGCGCTAACGCAGGTGCTGACCAATGTCGTGACACTGCGCCGCCTTATCACCGGCGATCCCGGCGAATCCGTTCTCACGGTTGCGCAGAAGGAAGGGGTTGTTCGCTGCGACCCGCTGATGACGCAGGAGGAGGTCGCACGGCTGATCCGCAAGCATAATCTTCTGGCGCTGCCGGTCGTCAGTGACGACGGCCATATGCTCGGCATCGTGACCGTCGACGACGTCATCGATACGATGATTGCCGATACGACCGAGGACGCGCAAAAATTCGGCGGCATGGAAGCGCTCGGCAAGCCCTATATGAAGGTCGGCTTCGCGGGCATGATCCGCAAGCGCGCCGGATGGCTCTGTGCCCTCTTCCTCGGCGAAATGCTGACGGCAAGCGCCATGCAGCATTTCGAAGGGGAACTCGAGAAGGCGGTCGTGCTGACGCTCTTCATTCCGCTGATCATGAGCTCGGGCGGCAACTCCGGTTCGCAGGCGACGTCGCTGATCATCCGTGCGCTGGCAGTCGGAGAACTCAAGCTGTCCGATTGGTGGCGGGTGCTGCTGCGCGAACTGCCGACCGGCTTCGTGCTCGGCGCGATCCTCGGTCTCGTCGGCCTGCTCCGCGTCATCTTCTGGCAGACGGCCGGGCTTTACGATTACGGCCCGCACTGGGTGCTTGTCGGCATCACCGTCTTTGCGGCGCTCGTCGGCATCGTCACCTTCGGCTCGATGTCGGGCTCGATGCTGCCGTTCCTGCTGCAGCGCCTGCGGCTCGATCCGGCAACGGCATCGGCTCCCTTCGTCGCGACGCTGGTCGACGTGACCGGACTGGTGATCTACTTCTCCGTTGCCCTCTTGATCCTCAGCGGGACGCTTCTCTAGCAGGGGCGAGCGGAAGGCAAAGCGGCGTGCCATTCACAGGATGCGGGACGACCGCGGCGTCGATCCCGAAGACGGCCTTGATGAGCTCCGGCGTCAGCAACTCGCCGGGGCTTCCTGCCGCGTGAATGCCGCCATCCGCAACGGCAATGATGTGATCGGCGTATTGGGCCGCGTGGTTCAGATCATGGACCACCATGACGATGGTGCAGCCGCGATCGCGATTGAGCTCGCGCAGCAGCTCCAGAACCTCCAATTGGTGTGCGATATCGAGATAGGTTGTCGGCTCATCGAGCAGCAGGATCGGCGTCTCCTGCGCTAACGCCATCGCGATCCAGGCGCGTTGCCGCTGGCCGCCCGAGAGCCGGTCGAGCGGCCGCGAAGCTAGATCGGTAAGCCCGGTGGCGGCAAGTGCTCCATCCACCACGTCCTCGTCATGCGCGCTGGTGCGCGACAGCAGGCCCTTGTGCGGATGGCGGCCGAAACGGCAGAGCTGGCGGACGGTGAGGCCATCCGGCGACACAGGACTCTGCGGCAGCAATGCGAGCTTCTGGGCGATCGCCCTGCCCTGCATCGCGGATATCTCCTTGCCGTCAAGATAGACCGTGCCTGAGGCCGGTTCGATGATGCGGCCGAGCGCCTTGAGCAGAGTGGACTTGCCGCTGCCGTTCGCACCGATCAGCGCGGTTATGCGACCATCGGGAATGGAGACATCGACACTTTCGAGCACCTGGAGAGCGGCATAGCCCAGGGTCAGCCTTTCTCCGGCAAGGCGGGATTGCGCGGCGCTACTCATGGCGGCCGGTCTCCTTGATGAGCAGGAAAATCAGATAAGGCCCGCCGATCACCGCGGCGACGATGCCGGCCGGGATCTCGTTCGGCAGCGCCACGAGCCGTCCGGCAAGATCGGCGGCCGACAGCGCGAGAGCTCCCATCAGCGCGCTCGTGGGCACGAGATGTCTGGCGTGGGGACCGACGAGGAGGCGGGCGGCATGCGGCGCAAGCAGGCCAAGAAACCCCATGCTGCCAACGCTGGCAACGGCGCCTGCGCAGAGCAGCACGGAAACGACAATCAGCCCGCCGCGCAGCCAGCCCGGCGACATGCCGAGGCTGATCAGCGTGTCGTCACCGAAACCGCCGGCATCGAGGCGCGCGGCCGCGAGCAGGAGGAGCGGCAGGCAGGCGAGCAGCCAGAGACCGAGGATCAGCACGTCGGTCCCGGAACTGCCGTAGACGCTGCCGGCAAGCCAGACCATCGACTGGTCGGCACGGGTCGGGAAGATCACCATCACATATTGCGTCAGTGCCTGCGCCAGCATGCCGAGCGCGACGCCGACGAGCGCAAGCGCCGCAATGCCGCCGCCAAAGGCACGGCCGAGGACGAGCAATAGGACGGCGCCAAGAATTGCCCCTGCCACTACCCCTGCCGGTATCGCCCAGATCGCCCAGGCGGGAGGAGCCATCATCCCGGCAAGGAAGGCGCCGAGGCCGGCGCATTTGGTGATGCCGACGACATCCGGCGAGGCCAGCGGGTTTCGGAGTGCCCCCTGCAGGAAGACGCCAGCGAGGCCGAAGGAGGCGCCCGCAAGGATCGAGACGGCAACACGCGGCGCCCGATACTGCATGACGATGAAAGCGTTCTTGCCACCGCCGATACCGTCCAGCACCTGAGCAATACTCAGCGTCACAGCCCCGATCGTCATGCCGAGAACGGCAAGGACCGCAATAAGGGAGGCGATGGTGAGGCAGACCGTCAGCGCCCGCATGTTGCGTCCGGCAAGCGCGTTCATCTGATCCGCTGCCTCCAGAGGATCAGCAAAAAAGCCGGAGCGCCGATCAGCGCAGTGACGATGCCGACCGGCATTTCGGATGGGTAGGCTGCAACGCGGCCCGCGAGATCGGCGGCATTGAGGAGCAGCGGACCGGCGATGGCGCTCAGCGCAATCAGGGTCAGCTGGTCGCCGCCGACCATGCGCCGGATGATATGCGGCACCAGCAGGCCGATGAAGCCGATCGGGCCACTGACGGCAACGGCCGAACCGGCCAGCACGACAATCAGCAGCGCCGCCAGCCCGCCGACCCGCGTGGCGTTCTGCCCGAGAGAAAGGCCTGTCGTCTCATCGAGCGCCAGCACGCCGAAATGGCGCCCGGCCAGAAGTGCTGCGCCGCCGCCGAGCAGAGTGAACGGCAGGATGATCCAGACTTTCTCCCATTGGGCGCCGTTGATCGATCCGGCCAGCCAGTAGACAATATCTTGCGCCGCATTGTTGGCGATCAGGATTGCCTGAACCAGGGCCGCAAGAACGAGCTGGATGGAAATGCCTGCGAGCGCCAGCTTCATGTCGTTCATGGCGCCCGAGACCGAAAGCGCCCACATCGCAAGCCCGACCGCCGCAGCGCCGGCGAAGGCCGGCCATACGGTGCCTGCTCCCTTCAGGGGCGGAAAAGCAATCAGGCAGAGGACGATGACAAGCGACGCCCCGGCATTGATGCCGAAGGTCTGCGGCGAGGCGAGCGGGTTGCGTGTCAGGGTCTGGATCAGCACGCCCGCGACCGCCAGATTGGCGCCGACCATGACGGCGAGCAGCGCACGCGGCAGGCGCACGTCCCAGACGAGCGCGCTGTCCGGCGAGCCATCGGGCGCGATAAAGAGGAAAAAGGCGCGCAGAACCGGCAGTTCCGAAACGCCAAAGCAGACGGCTGCGACGATCACCGCAACCAGAGCGGCAAACAGCAGGCAGCCGAGGGTGAGCGGTTGCAGCCGCCAGCCCGCCTTAACTGCCATCGCTGCCGCCTTGCCGCTCACTGCCGCTCACGCTGCGCTGTAAACCTTGGCCAGGATTTCCCGAGCAACCATCTCGGCCGTCTTCAGGCCGCGGAAGCGCGAGAACTGATTGCGGTCTACCTCGAAGATCTTGCCATCCTTGACCGCGGAAATGTTGGCGAAGGCGCTGTTGCCCTTCCACTGGTCGAGCACCGTGCCGCCGGCATCGGTTGCGACCAGCAGTACATCGGGATTGACGGCGATCAGCCGCTCGAGGCCCGCACCGCTTTCCACGGCATCGGAGGAGTCGACTGCAGGCGTCAGTCCCATCGCCTTGAAGACGGAGCCGGTGAAGGACGACGAAGTGTGGAGGCTCATGGAATCGGGCGTTGCGACCGCCAGAAGGAAGCGGCGCTTCTCGCCCGCCGGGATCTTGGTGACGAGGGCCGCGATTGCCGCTTCGTGATTTGCGACCGCCTTTTCACCCTTTGTCTTGTCGCCGAGCGCATCGGCGATTGTGACGACGCCGTCCTTGATTGTCCGGTAGCTGCCCTCCCAGCTGTTTAGCACGATCGTCGGAGCAATGGTGCTGAGCTGCGAATAGATGGCGGAATGGCGGATTTCATCGGCGATGATCAGGTCGGGCGTCAGGGCGCTGACAAGCTCGAGATTCGGCTCGAGGCGCGTGCCGACGGAGCTGTAGTCGATCTTCTTGCCGAGCAGCTGCTCGATGCGCTTCGGCTGGTTGTCGTCGGTCACGCCGACCGGCACAACCCCGATGGCGTCCAGCGCCTGGACGAACGAGAATTCCAGCGCGACGACGCGCTGCGGTTTGCCACTGATCTCCGTCGAGCCGAGCTGGTGCTTGATCGTGCGGGCTGAATCTTGCGCGAAGGCCGGCCTGGTTGCGGCTGCCGCTGCGGCGGCGCCGAGGAGGAGGCCAAAATGGCGGCGTGAAATCGGGTTCTGCAATATGCTCATGTCAAACTCCCAGCTGAAACGGGCGACGGGAGGCAGCTCCCGCTTTTAAATTTTCCGCTACAGAATTGACGTGCAGACTTCAAGTAAAGTTTACAAAAAAACTCACCTTATTTTCCTTCGGGCAGCTTCAACGGCCCGTGAGTCTTCATGCTGCGAATGGCGAAGTTCGAGCGGATGTCGCTGACATTCGGCAAGGTCAGCAGCGTATCGGTGAGAAGCCGCTCGTAAGCGGCCAGGTCCTCGACCACGACTTCCGCCAGGAAGTCCGCCGTTCCTGAGATCAGGAAACACGAGACCACTTCGGGAATGGCAAGCAATGCCGCCTCCTGCGCCTGCGCGTTCTCGCGGCTGTGGTGGGCGACCTTAAGTTCGACAAAAACCGTCAAGCCGAGGCCAACCTCCTTGCGATCGATATCAGCGCGGTAGCCGCGGATGACGCCCGTCTTTTCGAGGTTGCGGATTCGGCGCAGGCAGGGGGACGGCGACAGATTGACCTTCTCGGCAATCTCGACGTTGGTCGCCCGCGCATCCTCCTGAAGACACTTCAGGATCGCTAAGTCGAATTTATCCAAATTTGGCATGATTGCTAAATTCCTTCGCATATTTTGGCAGATCATTGCTTACGGTACCGCTTTCGCGCCATAGATAGCAAGGACATGCCCCGCACTCCTCGCCTATTCTTTTCTCAACCGGACAGCGATCCGATGACAATGAGAGGATAGATCCATGAGCGTCCTTGCCTTCACCAACAATGCCAAATCCGCCTCGACGTCCGTCGGATATGCGGGAGCCGCTGTTACGGTCCTGATCTGGGCGGCCTGGATCCTTGCGACACGTCACAGCGCGGCAACACAGCTCGGGACGATCGATATCGGTCTGATCCGCTACGGCATCCCGGCGCTCGTGCTGGCACCGGTCTGGCTAAAAACCGGCCTGCTACCGAAGGGGGTGCCGCTTGGCCTGCTTGCCATGATGGTTTCCGGCGCCGGCGCCGTCTTCTTCCAGCTGACCACTTCGGCGATTCATTCGACCCCTGCCTCTGCGGCCGGAATCCTGCTCGGTGGCTCCATGCCGCTCGCTGCCGCCCTCATCGGCGTCGTCATTTTCCGCGAACGACCGGATGTCTCGCGCTGGCTAGGATTGGCGGCGATCGTCGTGGGCGTCGCCATTCTGCTCGTCCGCAGCCTTGCAGGGACTGCCCTCCCCTGGACCAGCTTCGTCCTGTTGCCGATGGGCGCAATCCTCTGGGCAGCCTACACGCACGCCTTCCGGCGCTCGGGCCTGACCGCAGTGCAGGCAAGCGCGATCATCGCCATCTGGTCATTTCTGATCCACGCCGGCCTTGCCTTCATCTTCGGCACCTCCATCGCGAGCGCCCCGCTTGCCGAGGTCGGCCTGCAGATGCTGACCCAAGGTGTCCTCTCGGGTCTTGCCGCAACCGTTGCCTATGGCCTTGCCGTGCATGCATTGGGTGGCACGCAGGCGGCGGCCTTCACGGCGATCACGCCGGTGCTGGCCACGATCGGCGCCGGCGTGCTGCTCGGAGAGGAAATCGGTGTTGCGGAAATATCGGCCGCCGTCATCACCGGGATCGGCGTTGCGCTTTCGACCGGCATCGCGGCTCGGGGGCGCTAGAAAAGCCAGTAGTGCCCGCCGGGTGCCCGCTTTGCCGATGCATTGAAAGCCGCATCATGTGATGCTAATTTTGATGCGTAGGAGACAGGTGATGCGCACAACGTTAAGCATCGACGACGAACTTTTGTCAAAAGCGCGTGACGCGACCGGTATTGCGGAAACGTCCTTGATTGTTCGGGAAGCGCTCCGCGCTCTCGTAGAACGCGAGGCGGCGCGGACGCTTGCCCGGCTCGGCGGCAGCGCACCCAATTTGGTTGCACCGCCGCGCCGCAGGCTGGGCGACGAATGATCCTTGTCGACACCTCGGTATGGGTCGACCATCTGCGGGCAAGTGATCCAAATTTGCGCGATTTTCTGGAAGCACGGGAAGTTCTCTCTCATCCTTTCATTATCGGTGAAATCAGCCTCGGCAACCTACCGCAATATGACCTGGTGCTGAGCAGCCTTGAGCTTTTGCCGAAGGCCGTCAAAGCGTCAGATGAAGATGTTCTCCACCTTATCAAACAGCGAAAGCTTTACGGCATAGGCATCGGCTATGTCGACGCACACCTGCTGGCCTCCGTCCTGCTGACACCTGAAGCACGTCTCTGGACCAGAGATAAACGACTCGAAAAGACGGCGTCGGCGTTGGGCGTGAGCCTGAGCAACGCCTGAACTTCACATGTTCGGATAGACCGGTCCCTCGCCGCCCTGCGGCGGCACCCAGTTGATGTTCTGGTTGGGGTCCTTGATGTCGCAGGTCTTGCAGTGGACGCA